>NZ_JBQEDL010000007.1:95423-114088 GCF_052106715.1 Gordonia sp. (in: high G+C Gram-positive bacteria) | reverse complement strand
AGCGTGTGTGGCAGGTCTACGCCGATCCCCGCCAGCTGGAGAAGATCTGGGGACCGCCGACCTACCCGGCGACGTTCGTCGAACACGACTTTCGCCCGGGCGGCCGCGCGAAGTACTACATGACCTCGCCCGAGGGCGACAAGTTCGGCGGTTGGTGGGAGTTCACCGCCGTCGACCCCACGTCGTCGTTCTCCTTCCGCGACGGCTTCGCCGACTCCGACCTCAATCCAGACGACTCGATGCCGGTCGGCGAGAACCATTACGCGTTCTCCCCCGCCGACGGCGGCACCCGCGCTGTCTTCACTGCGACGTTCGCCAGCGCAGAGGACCTCCAGAAGGTCCTGGACATGGGCGTCGTCGAGGGCTCGTCGGCCGCGATCAACCAGATCGACGACCTGCTCGCCGCGTAACGGCGTCTAACCCTCTCGTCGGTGTCAGTGGGTGACATCGATGGGAGGGTTAGGCACATCTCGGCCAGGACGTGAACTCGCCCTGCCACCCGCGGTGGTAGAGGGCCTTCGCCACCTTGCGCGCAGTGACACATCCTCGGCTGAAGACTTGTCCTGCACCGAGGCGCAGAGTGAGTCGGCCGGCGCAGACGGCCGCGTCCAGATCGCGTTCGAGGTCTCGGTCTCGGGCCTGCGCGGAGTCGTGGAATCGCCAACCGTCGAGTTCGACGATGAGATCGTAGTCCGGGTAGTCGAGGTCGCGCAGGCCTTTCCGTCCGACCGTCGTCGGGGCCTGTCGGATCGGCTTCGGCAGCCCGTGGGGCCGTTCGACGTTGGTGAGGTAGCCGTGTTCGAGAACTGAGCATGTGCCGTCACGGATGTCGACCAGGACGTCGTGCAACAGCTTGCGCCACCGGATCCGGGTCCGCTCGGACAACGCGTCGAGCAGTCGGTCCGCCGTGGTGACACGCGCGTTCACGGCCTTCGTGAGCGCGTCGATCGCATCGGTCTGAGTCGCGGCGGCAGACGCCACGTCGAGGACCGCCTCGACGACGCGCAGGCGCGGTGGTCCAAGATTCCACAGGACTGACGCATCGAGACCGGCCCGCCGATGTGTCACGACCCCGCGGCGCCGCTTCACGGTCCGGTTCTGGTCGATGACGATATGGATCACCGGGCCGGGATCGGGCAGTACGCAGGTGTAACCGAGCGCGGCCGGATACGCGTCGAGCACCGCCGCCCACGCGCGTTGTTGCCATGTCAACTCTCCGGTGTGGTCGACGTATATCCCCGGGTAGACCACGGTCCATTCACGCCGTCGGATCAACCGTCGGATGTCGCCGGGATCCAGACCGCAGTCGAGCACCTGTCGGCGCGCGACGACTCCGTCCTGTGCCGCGAGCAGACTCGCGACATCGACCAACGAACCCCGGTGTGTCCCCGTCATAGCGACAGCATGACGAGTCGGGTCGCCGAGGAAAAGGCGATCTCAGCGCCCTGTGGATAACTGTGGAGTCCCTAACCCTCTCGTCGATGTCACCCACTGACACCGACGGGAGGGTTAGAGGTCGACGCTGCGTTCTGCGGTCGCGCCGGCCCGCCAGGATCGCGCTGCCGCGAACTCGAGGAATGCGACGACAACGCCGACCGACGCCAGCAGCGCGAAGCCGAAGGTCAGGACGCGAGCCGAGCCGACGACGTCGGGGCCGCCCAACGAGACGAGGACGCCGGCGATGGCGGAGCCGAAGGCGTTCGCGATGAGCTGGCTGGTGTTGAGGCCGGCGGACGCCTGCGCGGCTTCGGCGTCGTCGGTGCTCACACGCATTCCGGCGGTGAACCAATGCGAGATCGCCATCCCGATTCCGGTTCCGGCGAACAGCAGCGTCGCATACCAGCCGACGATCACCCAGACCGACGGATCGTCCACCTGCAACAGGCCGTACGCGGCCAGCCCGGCGCCCAGAACGAGTGGTCCGGCGACGCGGACGGCGCGGCGCATCTTGTCGCTCTCCGCACCGCTGCTCGACAAAGTGCCGACCGTCCAACCCCACGAGATCGCGGCGCCGAGCAGCCCGGCGGCCAACGGGCCGAGACCGCCGATCCGCTGACCGAACAGCGGGATGAACATCTCGATCGTCGACACCATCGCGAGCACGATGATGCCGAGATAGATCCAGCGCAGAGGCGACCGGCCGCGATAGGTCATCTCCGGAAGCACCCGATTCGACGCACTCCGTTCGTACAGGACGAACATCGCGCCCGCGACGAGTGCGATCACCAGGAGGATCCAGGTGGCGGCCCCGTCGACGATCGAGGCTATCGACACCGCCGCTGCCGCGCCGGTCAACAACACGAGCGAACCCCACGGGACCCCGTCCGACGACGCCTCGCCCGACCCGGCGGGCAACGCCCGGAACGTGAGCGCGATCAGCGCGACGGCGATCACCGCGAGCAGGGCAAACGCACCCCGCCAGGCACCGATCTGCGCGAAGAAGCCGCCGACGATCGGACCGACCACGTTCCCGACGCCCCACATCGCCGACATCAACGCGATCGATCGTTGCCACAGTCGTGCCGGGAGCACCGTGCGCACCACGGCGAAGCCGAGGCCGACGAGCAGTCCACCCGCGAACCCCTGCACCGCGCGGCCGACGAGCATCACGACCATCGTCGGCGAGAGGCCTGCGATCACGGTGCCCACGGCGAAGCCCGCGAATCCGCAGACGTACGCCCATCTCGCACCGGATCGAGACAGTACGCGACTCACCAGCATCGACGAGATGACGGACGCGACGAGGAACACCGTCATCGTCCACGAGTAGAGCTGCTCGCCGCCGATGTCGGCGACGGCGTTCGGGAGCAGACTCGTCGTCAGATAGACGTTGATCGCATACAGGGCGACGCCGCCGGCGAGCACGACGACCGAAGCCCGGTGCTCACGTGCCGCCAGCTCGGACCAGGAAGAAGCCAATGTCGCTCGTCAGTCCAGATCGTCGTGTCGGACCAGTTGCCGAGCCGCCTCGGCGATCGACCCGGACAGCGACGGGTACACCGAGAAGGTGTTCGCCACCTCGGACACCTGAAGCTTGTTCTCCACGGCGAGCGCGATCGGCAGAATCAACTCCGACGCATTCGGCGCGACGACGACCCCGCCGATCACCACACCCGTCGCAGGACGGCAGAAGATCTTGATGAAGCCGCGTCGCAGACCGCTCATCTTGGCTCGCGGGTTCGTCTTGAGCGGAAGCATCACGGTGCGCGCCGGGTACTCGCCCGCGTCGATCGCCTGCTGTGACACGCCGACGTTCGCGATCTCCGGCCGCGTGAAGATGGCCGACGCGACCGTCTTGAGCCGCAGCGGGCTCACCCCCTCGCCGAGCGAGTGATACATCGCGATGCGCCCCTGCATGGCGGCGACCGATGCCAGCGGGAGCAGTCCCGTGCAGTCGCCTGCCGCGTACACGCCGGGAATCGACGTGCGGCTCACCCGGTCGACGGTGATGTAGCCGCCTCGATCGACGGCGACGCCGGCCTCGTCGAGGTTCAGGCCGTCGGTGTTCGGCACCGAGCCGACCGTCATCAGCACATGCGATCCGGTCACCTTGGTGCCGTCGGCGAGGTGGACGGTCGCCGAATCGTCGTCGCGCGTCACCTGGTCGGCCCGCGCGTGCTTGATGAGCGTGACACCGCGCTCGGCGAACGCGTCCTCCAGCACGAGTGCGGCATCCTCGTCCTCATGCGGCAGAACGCGGTCACGGCTAGACACGAGCGTCACGTCGACGCCCAACTCGGTGTAGGCGTGCGCGAACTCGGCACCGGTCACACCCGAGCCGACGATGATCAGGTGGTCCGGCAGCACTTCGAGGTCGTACAACTGACGCCAGTTGAGGATGCGTTCACCGTCGGGCACCGCGGTCGGCAGCACACGCGGCGATGCACCGGTCGAGATGAGGACGACGTCGGCGTCGTACGTCTGCTCAGTGCCGTCGGTCAGCGTGGCAACGACAGTGTGCGCGCCGACCCCGGGCTGCGTCTTGGCGAGGTAGGCACGACCGGCGACGATCTTGACGCCCTCGCTGGTCAGCCGTGCGCGGATGTCCGCCGACTGCGCGAAGGCGAGGTCCTTCACGCGCTGATGGATGCGCGGCAGGTCGATAGCGGACGCATCGACCTGGACATGGACGCCGAGATCACGGGCGCGACGCACGTCGGTGCGGATGCCGGTCGACGCGATGAACGTCTTCGACGGCACGCAGTCCCACAGGACACACGCGCCGCCAGGGCCGTCGGAGTCGATCATCGTGATGTCGGCACCATACGCAGCTCCCGCCAGAGCCGCCTCGTACCCCGCGGGGCCTCCGCCGATGATCACGATTCTGGACACAGTGGCACTCTCCTGTAACTGGTTTCGACGGGGCTGGCCATACAAACTTAGCCGGGTCACGGCTGCATCGCATTGCGCGAGCGCATAGGCTTGGCCCCGTGCCGATCTACGCCGCCTACGCCTCAAACATGGATCCCGCGCAAATGCTGCAGCGGGCACCGCACTCCCCCATGTCGTCGACCGGTTGGCTCAAGGGCTGGCGATTGACCTTCGCGGGCGACGACATCGGGTGGGAGGGCTCGCTCGCGACCGTCACCGAAGACCGCGACGACGCCGACGCCTGCGTCTTCGTCGTCCTCTACGACGTCCCCGCCGAAGACGAGAAGAACCTCGATCAGTGGGAGGGCACCGAACTCGGCGTCCACCGCAAGGTCCGGGCCCGCGTCGACACCGATGACGGCCCGGTCCTCGCCTGGCTGTACGTGATCGACGGCTACGAAGGCGGCCTCCCGTCCGCCCGCTACCTTGGCGTGATGGCCGACGCCGCAGAGATCGCCGGGGCGCCGGCCGACTACGTCGAACGACTCCGGCTGCACGAGGCCCGCAACGTCGGCCCCGGGCCGGACGCGCCGCTCGACGACGACTGACCCACTCCCCGAGCAGGCAGCTCAGGCGCCGAGCGCGACCCCGGCCATGACTGCGATGCCGATTCCGATCGCCCGCTCGTCGATGTCGAAGTTCGGCTGGTGCAGATCGCACATCGGTCCGGTTCCGCTCCACACGCCCAGGCGCGCCATCGCGCCGGGGACACGTTCGAGATACCAGGCGAAGTCCTCACCGCCCGCCGACTGCGGGGTGTCGACGTCCGCGCCGGGACCGAGTGCCTCGACGCTGCGCCGCAGCAGTGCGACGCTGTCGACCTCGTTGACCACGGGCGGCACTCCGCGGAAGTAGGTGATGTCGCAGGCGACGCCCAGCGGCGCGGCCAGCTCACCGATCACGCTGCGCACCAACGGTTCCAGCTTCTGCCAGGTGGCGTGGTCACCGGTGCGCACGGTACCGCGCATCCGTCCCTCCTGCGGGATCGCGTTCGGCGCATTGCCCGAGTGGACAGCACCCCACGTGACGACCGTGCCCGAGCGGGGATCGATGCGCCGCGACAGAATGCCCGGCAGTCCGGTGATGATCGCGCCCATCGCATACACCAGATCGTTGGTCAGGTGCGGCCGGGAGCTGTGACCGCCCGGTCCGTGCAGATGGACTTCGACGCGGTCCGCCGCCGATGTCAACGGACCCGCTCGCAGGCCGACGCAGCCGACTTCGATGTGCGGATCGCAGTGGAGCGCGAAGATCCGACTCAGCCCGTCGGTGACACCCGCGTCGAGTGCGTCGAGGGCGCCACCGGGCATCACCTCTTCGGCGGCCTGGAACAGCAGTCGGACACCGAACGGCAGCCCGCCGTCGCGGTCGACCTCGGCGAGCAGCAGTCCGACACCAAGCAGGATCGCCGAGTGCGCGTCGTGTCCGCACGAATGCGAGACGCCCTCGTTGCGCGACGCGAACGGCAGCCCGGTCTGCTCAGGTATGGGCAGACCGTCGAGGTCGGCGCGCAGGCCGATGCGCGGCTTGTCGATCGGGCCGAGATCGCAGACGACGCCCGTACCCTTGGGCAGCACGCGAGGCGACAGCCCGGCCTCGGTGAGGATGCGGACGACGGTCGCCGTCGTCTTCGTCTCCTGCATCGACAGTTCCGGCGACGCATGGAGTTCGCGGCGCCACCCGATCACTCGCTCGAGGTTGGCGTCCAACCAGTCGGAGATGACGGGAAGCATCAGAGGAGACTCGCCGGGGTCGGCGTGTTCAAGTCCTCCAGCAGAGCCTGGCGCAGTCCGCGCTTGATCACCGCCTGGTTGTCGCCGACGAGCGGGGTGCGCTCACGGGCCACCGCACGCGCCCGTTCCACGAGTGCGTCGGCAGCGACGGATTCTTCGACGATGCCCGCGGTCACCGCGTCGTCGCCGCCGTACCGTCGGCTCGTCAGCATGGCCTCGGTCGCAGCCGCATCGGGCATGCGCGTCCGTACGAGCGCAGCCATACCGCGGGTGAACGGCATGTTCAGGGACGCTTCGGGCAGCGAGAAGAAGCCGCGGTCCGCGCGCATGATCCGGTAGTCGGCACACAGCGCCAACATGGCGCCCGCACCGAACGCGTGTCCGTTGATCGCGACGATCACCGGCGCCGGAACGGTCAGGAACTTCGCGTACAACTGGTGCACGGTATCCAGGTACGACGGCAGCTTGTCTGCGTTGGCGAACACGAAGTCAGTGTCGAGACCGTTGGTGAAGAACTTGCCGGTCGACGATACGATCAGCGGCTTGCTGGCGGCGATCGCCTCGTCGACGAGCGCGGTGACCTGGTCGATCCACTCCGTCTGGAAACGGTTCTCCGGGTTCGCCTCGTCCAGTTCGGAGCCCTGCGCCCCCAAGTAGAGTTCGGCGGCGTCATCGGTCACGTTCAAGTACGGCATAGCTGAAAACCTTATCTTAGGGTTGACACATGGATCCCACCCTCGACCCCGAAGCCGCTGCAGCGGCGGCCGCCGACACCATCGCCACCGAGACCGCTTGCCCCCGTCACGATGTGTGCATCGTGCTCGGATCGGGGTGGGCGCCCGCTTCGGCCGCGATCGGCGCACCGTCCGCCGAGATCAGCATGCTCGATGTGCCCGGCTTCACGCCACCGTCCGCACAGGGGCACGCGGGCACCATCGCATCGATCGACGTCGCCGGGGTACGCGTGCTGGTGATGCTCGGACGTATCCACGCCTACGAAGGCCACGACCTGGCCCGCGTCGTGCACCCGATCCGCACCGCCGCTGCGACCGGCGCGCACACCGTGGTGGTGACCAACGCGGCCGGCGGCATCGCACCGGGCATGTCCGTCGGACAGCCGGTCCTCATCGCCGACCAGATCAACCTGACCGGGCGCTCGCCGCTGGCAGGCGCGCACTTCGTGAACATGGTCGACGCGTACTCGCCCGCTCTACGCGACGCCGCTCGGCGTATCGACCCGAGCTTGACCGAGGGCGTCTACGCCGGGCTGCCCGGACCCCAATACGAGACGCCCGCCGAGATCGCGATGCTGGCCACCATGGGCGCCGACCTCGTCGGCATGTCGACGGTCCACGAGACGATCGCCGCGCGGGCCGCAGGCCTGGACGTCCTCGGCCTGTCCCTCGTCACCAATCTCGCAGCCGGCATCACCGGTGAAGCGCTCGACCACACCGAGGTCCTCGCCGTCGGACGCGACTCGGCCGCTCGGATGGGTCGACTCCTCGCGTCGGTGGTCCGCGAGATCGGCGGCCGACCCTGATGCTCGAGTTCGGCACCGCCGGGCTGCGCGGCCCGGTCCAGGACGGCCCGGACGGGATGAACGTGGCGACCGTGACACGGGCGAGCGCGGGGCTGGCCGCCTGGCTGACAGCGAACGGTCGTGCGGGCGGGACCGTCGTCGTGGGGCGCGATGCGCGCCACGGCTCTGAGGAGTTCGTCGCCGCGACCCGAGAAGTGTTAGCCGCCAGTGGATTCGACGTCGTCGCACTCCCCGACCCAGGTCCGACTCCGCTCGTCGCATTCGCGTGCCGTGCCCTCGATGCCGTCGCGGGCGTCATGGTTACGGCCTCGCACAATCCGCCGACCGACAACGGCTACAAGGTGTACCTCGAGGGCGGAGTCCAACTCGTCGAACCCGCCGACCGCGAGATCGAACAGGCGATCCGCAGCGTCGGCGACGACGCTGCGCGTACCCCGGTCGGGCCCGACGCCCGCGCCCACCGCATCCGAGACGACTACCTCGCGAGGCTCCGCGGCCGGTTTCCGGCGACCGATGGCGCCGACATCCGCATCACGGTGACCGCGATGCACGGTGTCGGCGGGAGCCTCGTCGTCGAGGCGCTGCGGCAGGCCGGATTCGACGATGTGCACCCGGTGCCCGAACAGTTCGCACCCGACCCCGACTTCCCCACCGTCGCATTTCCCAATCCCGAGGAGCCCGGAGCTGCCGACCACCTCCTGGAGACCGCTGCCCGCGTCGACGCCGACCTGGCGATCGCCCTGGACCCGGACGCCGACCGCTGCGCCGTCGGCGTCCCCGACGGTGCCCGCTGGCGGATGCTGACCGGCGACGAGACCGGCGCGCTCCTCGGTGCCGCGATCCTCGACGACGTCCTGCAGCGCGGCGGGCCCGCTCCCGTCGTCGCGAGCTCGATCGTCTCCGGCAGTCTGATGCACGACGACGCGATGGCCCGCGGCGCCGACGCACGCCGCACCCTGACCGGATTCAAATGGCTTGTCCGAGCGGGCGAACCGCTCGTCTACGCCTACGAAGAGGCCATCGGCCACTGCGTCGACCCGGACGCCGTCCGCGACAAGGACGGCATCAGCGCCGCCGTCGCCTGCGCGCGGATCGCACAGGACTGGGCCGACCGCGGCGGTCTGGCAGGCGCCCTCGACCAGATCGCCCAACGATGCGGCGTCTACGTCACCGCGCAGCGGTCCGTCCGCTTCAACGACCCCGCACAGATCGCGTCGTTCATGGCGAGGCTGCGCGCCGATCCACCGAGGGTCCTCATCGGATTCGGTGTGACCGCCGACGACTACGCGGTCCGCGACGACGGTCCGCGCACCGACGGAGTCGAGTTGGCCGGGTCTCGACGCATGGGCACAGACCGACAGTTCGGCACAGACGAGGGGACCGAGACCCTCCGCGTCTTCGTCCGACCGAGCGGGACGGAGCCGAAAGTGAAGATCTACGGACAAATGACGAGGCCGTACCCGGGCACTAGTGTTGATCGCGTACGCGCCGACGCGTCGGGGGAACTCCAGCGAGCGCTGGACGATGTCGCCACCGTCGAACTCAGGGAGGACCCCAGCCGATGACCTACCCGGTGCCGCCGCAGGGCCCGAAACGCTCGCCATGGGCCTCGCCCGCTGTACTCGTCGCGATCGTCGTCGGCGTCCTCGTGCTGATCGGCGGTGTCGCAGGCGCATTCGTCTACGCGAACTCGCACTCCGACGAGACCGACGCCGCTGCGCCCGCGAGCCAGTCCGAGAGCGCATCGGCGGGTCCGTCGCAGTCGACGGTCACGGTCACCGCGTCGCAGTCTCAGGATCAGCCGCCCGAGCAGACCACCGAACCGGAGCCCGCGCCCCCATCGCATTCGTCGCCGTCGGTCTCCGGCGCGAACTGGCAGGGCTTCGTCGGATCGGCGGCCCAGTGCAACGCCGACGACGCAGCGGTCTTCATCGGCTACACCGACCGGTCCCAGGTCGTCGTCTGCCAGGTCGGCTCGCAGGAGGGGCGCAACTACTACAAGGGGGCTGCTGACGGCGGTTCCGTCGAGATCGACTACCCGACCCGCTCGGGAAACATGTTCACCGCCGTCAACGACGGCACCACGTATCAGATCAGCACATCGTCGCTGGTCATCACCGAACCCGACGGGACCCCGCACGTCGAGTCGATGATTCAGTCGTGGATTCGCTGACGTCGATGTCGCCACACGACTGCGGTGGTCCCGACCATCACCGCGACCACCGGCCACAACGCGCCGTATCCCCACGCGGAGTATGCCCACGCGCCGAGCAGTGAACCGACGGCCAACGCAGCCCACAGGCTGAGGTAACGGATCCACAGCCAGCGCGGCCCGCCCATCAACGCCATCCCGAGCCGTTGCGCCGCCTTCACCAGGGTCCCGGTCATGTAGGTGACGCCGATCGCCACCTCCCCGTCGCGTAGGAACGTCGCATTCATGACGCCCATCGCGACCGCCACGATGAGGATCGGCGGGAACGGCACAGCCGACCACAGATCGAGAACGGCCGCGAGCGCAATGAGCAATGTCGACGCAGCGAGGACGGTGACCCGCCCATCGCGATAGTGCGCGAGGATCGACCCGCCTACTGCGCCGACGAAGAACAGGCCGACGAGCCCGACCGCATGCCAGGCGACACCCCACCCGACGTCGACGACCTCGGCCGACATCCGTGTCGTGTTGCCGCTCATGAACGACACGAAGTATCCGCCGAGATCCAGGAAGCCGATCGCGTCGAGACCGCCTGCGACGGCCGCGAGGATTACCGCGAGCATCCACTCGCGACGTCGTACGTTCTGCATCCGGCTACCGCGGCCCGAACTGCCGGTCGCCCGCGTCGCCGAGCCCCGGGACGATGAACGACGCGTCGTCGAGCCCGTCGTCGACGGCGCCGATCACCACCCGTACCCGGTGGTCGCTGGCCTCGAGCGCGGCGAGTCCTTCGGGCGCACCGACGACGCACACCGCGGTCAGATCGCGGGCACCGCGCTCGGCGAGCAGATCGAGGGTGTGGATCAGCGACCCGCCGGTGGCGAGCATGGGGTCGAGGACGTAGACCGACTGCGCGGACAGGTCTTCGGGCAGCGACGCGAGGTATTCGTACGGCAGGGCCGTCGCCTCGTCGCGGGCGACGCCGACGAACCCGATGCGCGCATCGGGCACTACGCCCAGCGCTGCCTCGAGCATGCCGAGTCCGGCGCGCAGCACCGGGACGAACACCGGCGGCTCCGCAATCCGCGTGCCCGGTGCGACACCGACCGGCGTGGTCACATCGACATCGTAGACGCGCACGTCGCGCAGCGCCTCGTAGACGAGCATCGACGCGAGTCGCGACAGCGCACTGCGGAACGCCGAATTATCGGTCCGCGTATCCCGCAGGATGGTCAGCCAGGTTCGCGTCACCGGGTGGTCGACGACGCGGACGTCGAATGTGGAGTCGGTCGTCATGGGGAGAAGTGTAAGGCCGAGCGCCGCCGCGGGGCGCATGCCTCAACGACGCGGGTCAGGTGCGGGGCCGGTAGAAGCCCTCGAACGACTGCCCGGCGTTGCTGGTGTACAGCGGAGTGATACCGACCGGGTCGCCTCCCGTTTCGACGTATTGACCGTTGCCGACATACATCGCCACATGTCCGGACCAGACCGCGAGATCGCCCGGCATCAAATCGGACTGGGACACCGCGTATCCCGCGGTGTCCTGATCCTGCGCGAGACGCGGGAGGTCGACACCTGCCTGCTGGTACGCCCACTGCGTGAATCCGCTGCAGTCGAAGCCGTCGGTGCTCGTCCCGCCCCACACGTACGGGGTGCCCTGGACGCTGAGGGCGGCCCGGACAGCGGTCGCTGCGCGCTCGTTCGGCGCGTACACCGTCGACCCGTCGGGCAGCACGATCTTCGTGCCCTCCCCGCCGACAGCTGTCACCTGTGTCCCGACCCCGGGCACACCGGTCACTTCGGCCGGCGCGTTGTGTCGGCCGAGCGACGCGATGTCGGCATCGAGTTCGGTCTGCGCCGTCTGCACCACCTGCACCCCGCGCGCGATGTGATCGAGCGCGAGCGGGACCAGCGTCGCCAGGCCGGCAGGCGTCGCGATCGCGGGCACTGCCGACGCCGCGGACACGAACGAGTCGACGAGTGCATTGAGCGCGGTGTTCGCGGTCCGCACATGCCCTGCCGCCGATTCGATGGTCGTCGCGACGTCGACGCCTGCCCGCCCGACCGCCGAGTCGACGGACCCGAGGGTCTTCGCCGTCGACGACGCGGCGTCTCCCCCTGCCCCGTGCCATCCGGCGTCCACCGCGGCCACCGTGCGCGTCGACTCGTCGGCAGCCGCACCGAGCGTGGTCTGCGCCTGCCCGAGAGCCGTCGTCGCGCCCGGTGGAAGCACTCCGGTCCCCAGCACCGAGACGAGCATCTTCAGCGGGGCGATCAACAGCGCGGCGCTCATACCGCCACCGCCTGGGCTCCGTCCTCGTCACAGTCACAGTAGGTGCGCGACGCGTCGGCGGTCTTCGACGACGTCGTCGAGTGCGCTGTGCTCAACGTGTCGAGCGTGCGGGTGCGCTGCGCGCCGACCTCGGCGAGCGCGGCCAGGAAGCCCGCACCGATCAGCCCGAAGGTCGGAGCGAGCGCGCCTGTGTCGATGCGTTCGGCCCTCGACTGTGTCGCCACCTGGTCGGCGGCCCGCTGCTGAGTGCCCGCCGCCCGACCGACCGCTGCTGGTTCAACTGTGACTGTCTTCATACTCAGTCAGACGCAGCGGACGAGCATCCGGTTCCATCGGCGGCGGCGTGTCGCGGCGGGGATGCGACGCGCGGCTCACCCGAACGTGAACGTGTAGACGGCGACGCCCGCGGGGACGTCGAAGGTCAGGGTGCGGTCGCGGTCGCCACCGTCCGCCAGCCGGTACAGGCGAGGCACGCCCGACACGTCGACACTGCGATCAGGATGCCCGGCCTGGTGGACCACCACGCGGCCCGACCCGCCCAGTACGGCGTTGACGTCGTCCGCGGTGCTCGCCAGGCGTACCCGCGACCCCGAGCGCGCGATCACCGACTCGTCGCTCACCTCGAATCGCCCCGAGAGGCTGAACGTGTCGGCCGGCTGCGAGTCGCCGAACGTGAACTCTCGGGTGCCGACGGAGAGCTCACCTGGTCCCGCATACGACCCCGCGGACCGGCCGGGCGACAAGTACATCTCCGGCGACTGCGTGCCGCTCGGTGCGGCGTCCTCGTGGGTATCGACCGGCTCCGGCAGCCTCACGTTCGGGTTCGCATCCTTCAGGAGCGTCCGGATGCCGGCCTCCACCTCGTCGTACCGTCCTTCACCGAAGCTGGCGGCACGGATCCCCCCGCGCCCGTCGATCAGATATTTTGCCGGCCAGTAGCGGTTGGCGAAGGCATTCCAGATCGCATAGTCGTTGTCCTGTACCACCGGATAACCGATGTGCTCGTCGGCGATCGCCGCCGCCACGTTGCCGCCGTCCTTCTCGAACGCGAACTCGGGGGTGTGCACCCCGACCACGACGAGGCCGGCATCGCGGTAGGCGTCGTACCAGCGGCGCACGTGCGGACCGTCACGCAGGCAGTTGATGCACGAGTACGTCCAGAAGTCGACGAGGACCACCTTGTTCGCCAGGTCGGCACGGGTCAACGGCGCTCCGTCGGCGGTGTTGAACCAGGTCCCGCCGCCGTCGAATCCCGGTGACGTGCCGCAGTCGGCGAGACCGGAGCCCCGTCCGGCGCATGCCCCGGTGCCGTCGGTGTCGCACCCCAATGCGGTATCGACCGCGTCGGACTGCGACAGCGCGCGGTCGGCGGCCGCCGTGTACCCGGGCAGCGCGGCCTGCAGGCGTGCGGGCGCATCGAAGGCGAGCGCCACGGCCAGCACGATCAGGACGGTGCCTCCGACGGTCCGGAAGGTGCGCTGCCGACTGCGGTATGCAGCCAGGCGACGACCCAACCGCTCTCCCGCCGCCGCGAACACCGCGAGCGGCAGAGCTGCGCCGACAGCGAAGGCCACCGTCAGAACCACTGTGCGCCAACCGATCTGCCCCGTCGCACCGGCGACCGCTATCGCCGCCAGGACCGGCCCCGCGCACGGCACGTACAGCGTGCCGAGCCCGATGCCGAGAAGGTACGGTCCGCCCCTCTCCGACGGCTTCGTCCAGGCCGGGATCCGCGCGAACGGCCGCTCCAGCACGTGGGCGATAGGCGGGACGACGAGCCCGACTCCGATCGCCGTCAACAACACGATTCCCGTCCACCGCAGAAACGAATCGGGCAGACCGAGCGCACTCAGAAGTAGCGTCCCGAACAGCGAGATCACGCTGAAACTCGTCACAATGCCCGCGATGATCAGCGGGGTGCGCAGGCGAGGAGTCGACGCGGTCTTCGGGGGCGCAAGCGTGGCCGTCGTGCCCGTCTCGCTCGAGGTCGCGTCCTCCCCGCCGCGCGCCGACCCGCCCGTGACGAACACGATGGGCAACATCGGCAGCACGCACGGCGACACACCCGTCACCAGTCCGCCTGCCAGCCCGACCAGAACCACCGACAGCACGATGCCTCCTCCGCTCCGTGGGCACACGTCCTGCGTGCCCGTACATACGGAGATTCGACGCGGCGCGGCGCACGGATTGCTCGCGCGAGTCGATTCAGTCGACGGGGAACGACACCACCATGGACGACGTCGGCTCCGGCGACCCGTCCATCGGCTCCACCGACAACGCGACGTCCACCGGCGTGCCCATCTCGGTCATCAGCACCGACGACTTGTCACCTGCGGGAACCACCCCGGCGCTCTTGACCTGATCGTCCACCGTGATCCACACCTGGTAGCCCATGTTCGGGTCAACGGCGGGCAGTCGGTCCACGGACACGACCGTCGCCCGCATGGACGGCGAGTACATCGCGGCGACCGATCCGTCACCGACCGCACCGGTCGCCTTCCGCATGTCCGGGGCCGCCAGCACCGCGTTCGTAGTGTCCTCCCGGTGAACATCTTGCGAGCTCGAGGGCTGCGCAATCGCGGGTTGCGTGTCGTCCCGGTGGGACACCCACACGACGACGCTCACGCTGACGACGACGGCCACTGCCGCGGCGGCCACCACGGCCGCGAACGCTGCAGGCGACCACCTCCGGCCCTGCGGTTCGTCGTCGACCGCGCCGAGGACGCGACTGCGCAGATCGTCGCTGACGGGATCCTCCTCGGTCGACAACGACGCGGCGGTCTCGGTCAGCGCGTCCACCTCGGCGCGGCACTGCGCACATCGGTCGACGTGGCGCATCAGTCGTCGCGCTTCGACGTCGTCCACGGCTCCCAGCGCGAGGGCGCCAAGCAGGTCGACGGGATGGTCGTCGGGTTTCGATGCCATGTCTCACAGACCTCCCATGCAGGTGCGCAGCCGTTGCAGGCCGTCGCGGATCCTCGTCTTCACCGTTGCCGGGTTCACTGCGAGATCACCCGCGACCTCCCCGTACGTGCGGCCACGGAAATAGGCGAGGTCGATCGCTTCGCGTTGCTTGTTCGTCAGCCCGTCCAAGCAGCGTCGGATGCGACGCACCTCGTCGCGGTCGACCGCCGACTCGCTCACGCTGTCGTATCCGATCGGCCTGCGCGCCTCATACGCAACGTCGCGGCGGGCGGCGGCCGAGTCGTGACGCACCCTGTCCACCGCGCGACGATGTACGAGAGTCATCACCCAGGTCACCGCCGACCCACGCGAACGGTCGAACGTCGACGCCGTCCGCCACACCTGCAGCCAGGCGTCCTGCACCACCTCTTCGGCCAGGGGCGCACTGACCACGACGCGTCGCGCCAGGCCGAGGCAGCGCGACGCCAACAGGTCGAACAGTTCGGCGTACGACGCCTTGTCACCCGCTGCGACCCGTTCAAGCAGCTCGTCGGGTACCGCGCGTGTGCCGGTCTCGTCCACAGATCTCACATCCTTGATTCGATGCCGCGCCGCCGATGGATCGGTACGAGATCTGTACCCAATCCTGCGCCCGTCCGGCTCCGAACCACAGGTTAGAGGGCGCGGTCCGCGCGCCGTCACCCAACGAAAGGTCACCCCATGTCGACTACGAGTGCAATTGCGACCAAGGCACGGCGGCCGATGGCAGGCGGGCTACTCGCGGCGGCCGCGGCACTCGCGTTTCTCACCGCGTGCGGCGACAGCGACGACAGCGATGCGCCGATGTCGGGCGAGATGAGCCCGACGAGCGAGATGATGGCCCCGTCCGATTCGATGGCCCCCTCGGATTCGACGTCCCCCTCGGATTCGATGTCACCGTCCGATTCGATGTCACCGCAGATGTCGACGAGCCCGTCCATGATGCCGCCCATGGATGATTCGTCCATGTCACCTACACCGTCACCTGCGCCGATGTCCCCACAGGACGGCATGGGGAACTGATTTCGCCTGCTCCGATCCCCCGCCCCGACGCCCGATCTGCGCGTTGTCGGTGCCGTAGAGGCGGGGGCGGTGAGCAGGATCAACCGAACATGACTACGCTCTGTGGGCATGGCCGGAGACATCGTCCCCATTGAACTCGGACTCACCGAAGGCAACCTGTTCACTCTATGGGCCCCGCGTTGGCGCGAGGGCGACGACGAGTGGGAGGCCTTCCTTGGGCTCGACGAGGATCTGTACGTTCTCGACTCCGTTGCGGAGCTCGCCGCTTTCGTGCGCGCTGACGACGACAACGACCTCGCCGATCACCCGGCGTGGGACACCATCAGGAAGCTGCAGGCCGACGAGCTGGTCCCCGACGACCGTTACTCGTACGACCTGATCGGTGTGCCCGAGCTGGCAGCCGAGGATCCGAAGCCCGAGGTGGTCGCCGAACTCGAGGACGCTCTCGAGATCGTGCGGATCATCGGCGAGGTCTGTGACCTGACTCCGATCGTCAAGTTCTTCACCGGTAATCCGATTCTCGGCGCGGTGGCTGTCGGGACCAACAACTTCGCCGGCCGTGACGGCATCGACCAGTGGGTCCGCATCGGCCGCATCATCGCCAAGCACTGGGACGACGTGATCGACGCACTCGACGACGTCGTGTCCAAGCCGAAGGTCGACTCGAGTGCCGTCGAGGCGGCCGAGGTCGAGCTCGCTGCGGCCGCGTCGGCCGAGGACGAGGACGAGCCCGACGAGGACATCGATGAATTGGACGGCGACGAGGCCGCCGCCGACGACGCGGAGGACTCGGATGAGGACGACGACGACGCAGAGGACGACGTCGAGGAAGACGATTTCTGGGCCGCGGTCGGCATCGACCCGATCCGCATCTACACCGATGCGGGCGAGTTCCTGACGCTGCGCTGCTACCTCGGCGACGATCCGCTGTTCCTCGGCGCGAAGGGGCAGATCTTCGGCTTCGGCTCCGAGCGCGCACTGACCCGCTTCTTGGGAAGCAACTCCGACCACGACCTCGCCAAGCTGTCGACGTTCGCCGATGTGCGCAGCGCCGCCGAGACCGCCGAGATCGAGTACCAGGTGCTGCCGGAGAACGTGTACGCGCTGCAGGGCATCGACGAGGACATCCTCGACGGTCCGCGCCGCGTCGAATCGCGTCAGATGGACCTGGCTGTCGAGTTGCTGACCGATGCTGCCGACTACGCGGGCATCGAGTCGGTCAACGAGCAGTTGGCGTCGACCACCCCGCTCGGCTGGTTCGTCGACTACGCGATCAACCCGGATCCCAAGCGCCTTGCCCCCTCGGGCCCGTACGACAACGAAGCCGAGGAGTGGCGCGCGCTGGTCCACGACTTCGAGGAGCGACTCACCAAGCGCGGATAGCGGTTCGCCGCAGCCGCCGGTCGTTAGCCCATCAACACCCGGAAGCCGGGTTTGATGACGTCGTCGATCAGCGTCAGGCGCTCGCCGAACGGGATGAACGCAGATTTCATGGCGTTCACGGTGAAGCGTTCGAAATCGGCCCAGCCGTAACCGAACTGCTCGTGCAGTACCATGAACTCGCGACTCATGGTGGTGTCGCTCATCAGGCGGTTGTCGGTGTTGACGGTGACGCGGAAGCGGAGACGGGCCAGCTTGTCGAAGGGATGGTCGGCGATCGACGCGACGGCCCCGGTCTGCACATTGCTGCTCGGGCAGAGTTCGAGGGGAATCCGCTTGTCGCGCACGTAGTTCGCGACTCGGCCGAGCCTCGCACCGTCGAGGCCGTCGCTCAGGTCGATGTCGTCGGTGACGCGGACTCCGTGCCCGAGCCGGTCGGCGCCGCAGAAGGCGATCGCCTCGTGGATCGACGGCAGTCCGAACGCCTCGCCCGCGTGGATCGTGAAGTGGGCGCACTCGCCGCGCAGATACTCGAAGGCGTCCAGATGACGGCTCGGCGGGTTGCCCGCCTCGGCGCCTGCGATGTCGAAGCCGAGGACTCCACGATCGCGGAATCTGATCGCGAGTTCAGCGATCTCGCGTGACCGCGCCGCGTGCCGCATGGCGGTAACGAGGCAGCCGACGACGATCTCGCGCCCGTTTGCGTGTGCGGCCTCCCGGCCTGCATCGAAGCCAGCGAGGACGGCTTCGACGACCTCGTCGAGCGTCAGTCCGCCGTCGAGATGTTGTTCGGGCGCGAACCGGATCTCCGCATACACGACGCCGTCTGCGGCGAGATCCTCGACGCATTCGCGCGCTACCCGCGCCAGCGCGGGTGCGGTCTGCATGACCCCGACCGTGTGGGCGAAGGTCTCCAGGTACCTCTCCAGCGACCCGCTGTCGGCCGCGGTCCGAAACCAGTCGGCCAGGCCGGCGGCGTCGTCCGTCGGCAGCTTGTCGTATCCGGTCTCCCGCGCGAGTTCGAGGATCGTCGACGGCCGCAACCCCCCGTCGAGGTGGTCGTGCAGAAGTACCTTGGGCGCCAACCGGCATTCTTCGACGGTGATCATGGCTCGACCGTATCTGCCCGCGCCCGCATCCGCTGCCCGAGCGGCCTCCCGCCGGTCGAGCGAAGGCGAGACCCCCACACAAGCGATCTCGACTCCGCTCGATCAACGAGGGGGAAGCCCA
>NZ_JBQEDL010000007.1:0-95323 GCF_052106715.1 Gordonia sp. (in: high G+C Gram-positive bacteria) | reverse complement strand
CTGTCACGGCAACCCACAGCGCAGCGGGACGAACCGCATGACACGCCAACTCCGCCGGTCGAGCGAAATCGAGACCCCCACACAAGCGATCTCGACTCCGCTCGATCAACGAGGGGGAAGCCCATCTGTCACGGCAACCCACAGCGCAGCGGGACGAACCGCATGACACGCCAACTCCGCTGGTCGAGCGGAGTCGAGACCCCCGTTATGACACCACCCGGTCAACCCAACGCCACGCAGGCGTCGCCGAGAGTTCCACTTCCGTCGTTACCGTCACCGCCATGACATCACGCCTCACCCGCTTCGCCGTTGCCGCTGTGACCGCGGCGATCGCCGCGGGGACCGCCGTCGCCGGCCCCGTCCACGCAGCCCCCTCCGACAACCAGAGCGTCGAACTCCAGGCTCACCGCGGTGGACGCGGCGAACACACCGAGGAGTCGCTGTACGGCTTCGCCCGGTCGCTGGAACTCGGAGTCACCACGCTCGAACTCGACGTCGTGATGACCAAGGACTCGGTGCCGATGGTCTGGCACGACCCGGAGATCCAGGCCGACAAGTGCAGCGACACCCTGCCCGCATTCCCCGGCGACCGCCAGTTCCCGTACGTCGGCAAAGACGTGCACGACCTGACCTACCGGCAGATCCAGACCCTGGTTTGCGATAAGCGCCTGGCCGACTTCCCCGATGCGAAGCCCGTGCTCGGCAACCGCATGGCGACGCTCCCTCAGGTGTTCGGCCTGGCAGCGAAGTACAAGAACAACGCCGTCCGCTTCAACATCGAGACCAAGATCGAAGCCGAGGAGCGCTCCCGCAGCGCGAAGCCCGCCGCCTTCGTGTCGTCGATCCTCCGCGAGGTCCGCAAGGCGCACCTGACGAAACGCGTCGAGATCCAGAGCTTCGACTGGCGCAGCCTCCCGCTGGTGCGCGCACAGGCGCCGACCGTCCCGCTCGTCGCGCTCTACGACGACACCACGTGGAAGCCGAAGTCCAAGTGGCTCGGCCCCGCGAGCTTCGAACGTTCGGGCGGTGACGTGGTCGCCGCCGCGAAGTCCGCGGGCTTCGACATCCTCTCGCCCGCCTTCAAGCTGTCCGACGGCAAGCTCATCGACCGCGCCCACGCTGCAGGCCTACGCGTCATCCCCTGGACGGTGAACGAGAAGTCCGACATGCGCAAGCAGTTGTCGTACGGCGTCGACGGCCTCATCACCGACTACCCGACGCGCCTCCGTTCGGTATTCAAGGCCGAAGGCCTCCCGCTCCCGAAGTCGTACCGGCAGCGCTGATCGAACGGGATCTCGACTCCGCTCGATCAACGGGGTCGAGCCCGATCAACGGGGGAAGCCCGATCAGCGGGGAAGCCCGATCAGCGGGGAAGCTCGATCAACGCAGAAGCGGGCCCGATCAGCGGGTCGCGCGACCGAGCAACCGCGAGCCGGGACGCGGAGCGGAGTCGGCGACGACCGCAGCATCCGACAACCGCGAGACCGCACGATCGAGGCGCGACTCGTCGTCAAACGACAGCGTGAACAGCGGGTCGCCCGACCGGACCTCGTCGCCGACACCCGCGTGCCAGGTGACGCCAGCAGCGTAGGAGACGGACTCGCCGGGACGTGACCGTCCCGCACCGAGCAGCCAGGCCGCCTCCCCGACGGCGAGCGCGTCGAGTCCGGCCAGCCGGCCGGTGGCCTCCGCGAGCACCACATGCGTGTGGCGGGGCGCTGGCAGCGGCGCATCGGGGTCGCCGCCCTGGGCGACGATCATCGCGCGCCACGTGTCCATCGCCTGACCGTTGCGCAGATTCTCGGCCGGGTCGACGTCGCCGAGACCACCGGCGTCGAGCATCTCGCGGGCCAACGCGAGCGTCAGTTCCACCACGTCCGACGGTCCTGCGCCGGCGAGGACCTCTACCGATTCGGCGATCTCGACGGCGTTCCCGGCCGTCCGGCCCAGCGGCGACGACATGTCGGTGAGCAGCGCTCTCGTGTCGACACCCGCGTCCGACCCCAGCTCGACCATGGCGCGCGCCAAGTGCTCGGCGTCGTCGCGGTTCCGCATGAACGCACCCGACCCGACTTTGACGTCGAGGACCAGCGCTCCGGTGCCTTCGGCGATCTTCTTGCTCATGATGCTGGCCGCGATCAGCGGAATCGATGCGACCGTCCCGGTCACGTCACGCAGCGCGTACAGCTTGCGGTCGGCCGGTGCGAGGTCGGTGGTGGCAGCGCACACGACGGCGCCGACCTCCCGCAGCTGCGCCCACATCTCGTCGACGCTCAGGTCGGCGCGCCACCCCGGAATCGACTCGAGTTTGTCGAGCGTCCCGCCGGTGTGCCCGAGGCCGCGGCCCGACAGTTGCGGAACCGCGAGCCCGTACGAGGCGACCAGCGGCGTCAACGGCAGCGTGATCTTGTCGCCCACGCCCCCGGTGGAGTGTTTGTCGACGGTCCGCAGGTCGGAGAGGTCCAGGCGGATGCCGGAGTCGACCATCGCCGTCGTCCAGTCGGCGATCTCCCGTCTACTCATCCCGTTGAGGACGATGGCCATCAACAGCGACGACATCTGTTCGGGTGCGACGTCGCCCGCTGTGTACGCGGCGATGATCTCGCGGATCTGCGTCCTGGACAGTTCGCCGCCGTCGCGCTTAGTCGCGATCACCGCGATCGGATCCATCAGAGACCTCGCACGCGATCGAGGTCGGCCGGTCCGAATGCATCGGGCAGCAACTGTCCGAGCGGTCGCGGCCCGTCTGCGCCGTCGACGAGCAACTCCGGTCCGCCGAACTCCAACAGCACCTGACGGCACCGTCCGCACGGCGTCAACCGGCGTCCGTCCCCGTCGCATACCGAGACGCCGACCAGCCGCTTTCGACGGTCTCCTCCCGAACCTTCAAGAGAACCTTGGGAAACACCGACTGAGACCAAAGCCACTTCCGCACAGAGACCCAGACCATATGAGACATTCTCCACATTGGCTGCGGTGATCAATTCACCTTCTGCAGTGATAGCCGCCGCCCCGACAGGAAAGCGCGAGTAAGGGGCATACGCCCTGTTCATCGCGGTCGCCGCCGCATTCTGGAGAACATCGAACTCGATGTGCGTCACAATTCCCTCTCACCGAAGTGCCGAATACTAAAGGTAAGGCATACCTAACGATTTTTAAGGACCCTCATCACATTGTTCGGGCAATTCACGATAGGCCTCAGCATAGGTTTAAAGTCAGGTGCGATGGGTCCCGCTGCGTCGCCCCGCGACCGCCCCGAGACACCTGCAACTGACAACGACTTTGGAGGCGTAGTTTCGCGATGAGCACCCCCACCGAGGTCGCACCCGCACCGGTGCGCAAACGATCTCTCTATCGAGGTGACCCAGGAATGTGGTCGTGGGTGCTGCACCGCATCACCGGCGTCTCCATCTTCTTCTTCCTCTTCGTGCACGTCCTCGACACGGCCGTCATCTCGGTAAACGAGAACACGTACACCGAGATCATCGAGACCTACAAGACGCCGATTATCGGCCTCATGGAGATCGGCCTGGTCTTCTGCGTGCTCTACCACGCACTGAACGGCCTGCGCGTCATCCTGGTCGACTTCTGGAGCAAGGGCGCCAAGTACCAGCGCCAGATGCTCTGGACGATCCTGAGCGTCTTCGCCATCGTGTTCATCGCTGCTGCGGCTCGCCTGTTGCAGATCCTGATCACCCACGCGTTCTAGGACCGGGAGAAAACAATGACTGAAGTCAAGACACTCGGTACCGAGTACGACCGTCCGGCCAGCCTGGACAACCCCCGCAGCCCGCGCGCCCACAAGGGCGGCAACTTCGAGAAGTACGCGTGGATGTTCATGCGCTTCTCGGGCATCGCCCTGATCATCCTGACCTTCGGCCACATGTTCATCATGCTGATGGTGGACGACGGTGTGCACCGCATCGACGCGGGCTTCGTCGCCGATCGCTGGAAGCAGCCGTTCTGGCAGGTCTGGGACCTCTTCATGCTCTGGCTCGCCGAGATCCACGGCGCCAACGGTGTCCGCACAATCATCGCCGACTACTCACGCAAGGACAGCACCCGCTTCTGGCTCAACGTGCTGCTCGGCCTCTCGATGATCTTGATCCTCGTCATGGGCACCTACGCGATCCTCACCTTCGGCCGCAGCTAAGGAGTTTTGAGAAACACCATGCAGGAACATCGCTATGACGTCGTCATCGTCGGCGCGGGCGGCGCAGGTATGCGCGCGGCCATCGAGGCCGCGCCCCGCGCCCGCACCGCGGTGCTGACCAAGCTCTACCCGACTCGCAGCCACACCGGCGCGGCTCAGGGCGGCATGTGCGCCGCTCTCGCCAACGTCGAAGAGGACAACTGGGAGTGGCACACCTTCGACACGGTCAAGGGCGGCGACTACATCGTCGACCAGGACGCCGCCGAGATCATGGCCAAAGAGGCCATCGACGCGGTGCTCGACCTGGAGAAGATGGGTCTCCCCTTCAACCGCACGCCTGAAGGTCGGATCGACCAGCGGCGTTTCGGCGGTCACACGCGCGACCACGGCAAGGCTCCGGTCCGCCGCGCCTGCTACGCCGCGGACCGTACCGGCCACATGATCCTTCAGACGCTGTACCAGAACTGCGTCAAGCACGACGTCGAGTTCTACAACGAGTTCTACGCACTCGACGTCAACATGACGACCGATGAGAACGGCGAGCCTGTCGCCAACGGCGTCGTCGCCTACGAGTTGGCCACCGGCGAGATCCACGTCTTCCACGCGAAGTCGATCGTGTTCGCCACCGGCGGCTCGGGTCGCATGTACAAGACGACGTCCAACGCGCACACCCTCACCGGTGACGGCATGGGCATCGTCTTCCGCAAGGGCCTGCCGCTCGAAGACATGGAGTTCCACCAGTTCCACCCGACCGGCCTCGCCGGCCTGGGAATCCTGATCTCCGAAGCGGTCCGAGGCGAGGGCGGCATCCTCCGAAACGTCGACGGCGAGCGCTTCATGGAGCGCTACGCCCCCACCATCAAGGACCTCGCGCCACGTGACATCGTCGCCCGCTCGATGGTCCTCGAGGTCCTCGAAGGTCGCGGTGCCGGTCCGAACAAGGACTACGTCTACATCGACGTGCGTCACCTCGGTGAGGACGTCCTCAACGAGAAGCTCCCCGACATCACCGAGTTCGCGCGCACGTACCTGGGCGTCGACCCGGTCACCGAACTCGTTCCGGTGTACCCGACCTGCCACTACGTGATGGGCGGCATTCCGACCAACATCAACGGCCAGGTGCTCAGCAACAACGACCAGGTGGTCCACGGTCTGTTCGCCGCGGGCGAGTGCGCCTGCGTGTCGGTGCACGGCGCGAACCGTCTCGGCACCAACTCGCTGCTCGACATCAACGTGTTCGGACGCCGCGCAGGCATCGCCGCCGCGGAGTACGCGTCGACCGCGTCGTTCACCGAGCTGGAGGAGACGCCGACCGCGATGGTCGACGAATGGCTCGAGGGCCTGCTCTCCGAGCACGGGAACGAGCGAGTCGCCGACATCCGGTCGGAACTGCAGCAGACGATGGACAACAATGCCTCGGTGTTCCGCACCGACGAGACGTTGAACCAGGCACTGTCCGATGTGCGCTCACTCAAGGAGCGGTACAACCACATCCGCGTCCACGACAAGGGCGTACGGTTCAACACCGATCTTCTGGAGGCCGTCGAGCTCGGATTCCTGCTCGAACTGGCCGAGGTGACCGTCGCAGGGGCGATCAACCGTAAGGAGTCGCGCGGCGGTCACGCCCGCGAGGACTTCCCGAAGCGCGACGACGAGAACTTCATGGTGCACACCATGGCGTACAAGAAGGGTATGGGTCTTCTCACGGACATCGAGCTCGACTACAAGCCCGTCGTCCAGACCCGCTACGAGCCGATGGAGCGTAAGTACTGATGACTGCCACTTTGGAGAATCCGGCGACCAGCGAGCCGCCGCTGCCCGCGGTCCCCGACGAGGCGACCATGGTCACGCTGAAGATCTATCGGTTCAACCCGGAGGATCCCGACGCGCAGGGCTTCGAGAGCTTCCGCGTCCCGGCGTTGCCGACGGACCGCCTGCTCAACCTGCTCCTCTACGTGAAGGGCTACTTGGACGGATCGCTGACGTTCCGACGCAGCTGCGCCCACGGCGTGTGCGGCTCGGACGCGATGCGTGTCAACGGCGTCAACCGGCTGGCCTGCAAGCTCCTCATGAAGGACTTCCTGCCGAAGGACACGTCGAAGGAGATCACGATCTCCATCGAGCCGATCAAGGGCCTCCCCGTGGAGAAGGACCTGGTCGTCGACATGGAGCCGTTCTTCGACGCATACCGTGCGATCAAGCCGTTCCTGATCACGTCGGGCAACGAGCCGACCAAGGAGCGTCTGCAGAGCCAGGCCGACCGCGCCCGCTTCGACGACACCACCAAGTGCATCCTCTGTGCATGTTGCACGACGAGCTGCCCGGTGTTCTGGAACGAGGGCTCGTACTTCGGTCCGGCCGCGATCGTGAACGCGCACCGCTTCATCTTCGACAGCCGTGACGAGGCGGCAGCCGAGCGCCTGGACATCCTGAACGACGTCGACGGAGTGTGGCGTTGCCGCACCACGTTCAACTGCACCGACGCATGCCCCCGTGGCATCCAGGTGACGCAGGCGATTCAGGAAGTCAAGCGCGCCCTGATGTTCTCGCGCTGATAACCGCAGACCTTCTCTGCAGCCCAGAGGGAGCCCCGACCGTTTCGGTCGGGGCTCTCTCGTCTCTGCGCCGAGCCACGTGACCGGATGCTGGTCACGCGGCTCGGCGTAACAGACGAAACCGGCGGGTAGCCTCATATGCGATGTCCAGATCACCCACCAGAAGCCTCGCCGTCCTGTCCGCCGC
Organism: Gordonia sp. (in: high G+C Gram-positive bacteria); assembly: GCF_052106715.1. Classification (NCBI taxonomy): domain Bacteria; kingdom Bacillati; phylum Actinomycetota; class Actinomycetes; order Mycobacteriales; family Gordoniaceae; genus Gordonia; species Gordonia sp. (in: high G+C Gram-positive bacteria). The sequence continues at coordinate 88,428 of NZ_JBQEDL010000007.1, read as the reverse complement.
CCTTCTCGCAGCCGTTTCGCTCGCGCTGCCCGGCGCCGTCGCACACGCCGACCCGGGGTTCGTACCCGCACCGCACACGGACACCGCGGGCTGCCCGCACAAGGTGCACACTCCGCCCGCTGTCGACACGTCGGAGGCGGTGCAGCCGGGTAGCACGACACCCACTCCCCTGCCTGTCGCCACCCCCGCCGTCGGCGGTGACGCGCTGGCCGGGTGCGACGTCGTCGCCGATCCCGCCGCCGGGCCACTGCCTGCGAACCTGACGAGTGCTGGCTGGCTGATCGCCGACCTCGACAGCGGCGACGTGATCGCCGCGAAGGATCCGCACGGACGGTATCGTCCCGCGTCGACCATCAAGGTGCTCCTGGCGACGACGGCGCTCGACGAGCTGGACCTCGAGAAGAAGGTCACCGGAACCGTCGAGGACTATCACGCCGAAGGCGACTCCTGCGGCATCGGACCCGGCGGCACGTACACGGTGCGCGACCTTCTGACCGGTCTCGTCATGGTGTCGGGGAACGACTGCGCCAACGCCATCGCCCGGGAACTCGGCGGTCACGATGCGACGCTCGCCACGATGAACGCGAAGGCCGCGGCGCTCGGCGCGAAGGACACGCGTGCTGCCAGTCCATCGGGTCTGGACGCTGCGGGGATGTCGACGTCGCCGTACGACGAGGCACTGATCTTCCGTCACGCGATGAACGACGACACGTTCCGGCAGATGATCTCGCTGCCGACCTACCAGTTCCCCGGCTTCCCACCACTGGCTGACGTACCGGGCGACAAACCGCACCCCGGCTACACGATGGGCACCAGCAATGCGTTGCTGCGCGACGGGTACCCCGGCATGCTCGGCGGGAAGACCGGGTACACCGACGACGCTCTCAAGACGTTCGTCGGCGCCGTCGAACGCGATGGACGGATTCTCCTCGTCGTCCAGATGTACGGGGTCAACCAACTCAATAATCTGTACTCGGACCAAGCGGCCCGCATGCTCGACTACGGATTCGCCGCTCCTGCCGGCACCTCGGTCGGGACGCTCGTCGACCCACACACGCCCGAGCACCATGATGCGCGCGCCGCCGAGCACAACGACGACGCGCACTGGGGTCTGTTGTCAGCGGCCGGGATCGCGATAGTGGTGGTGATCGTCGGATTCGCGGCGTGGGTCGCCGTCCGATTCGGCCGCGACAAGAGCTCGCGCAGCGACTGACCGCTATTTGCCCGCGCGTTTGCGGACCGTCGTCGCCGCCGTCGCGACGGTCGCGACCGCGGCGCCGACTCCGGCCGCCGTCACGATCTCTCGGGCCCGCGGTCCGCCCGATACCTTCTGAATGGGCGCGAAGTAGACCGGTTCCTTCTCTTCGCCGTCGTTCTCGACTTCGTCGACCGTCAGGTACTGCTCGTTGGCGGGGTTCGTCGCATTCCAGGCCGACGCGTACAGGACGATCCGCGATGCGAGGTAGCCGAACACCATCACACCGATGATCGGACCGAACGCGGCACCCGCCGGGCTGCTCATCACCGACTGGAGGTAGAGCGAACCCAACGACTTCAGGATCTCGAACACGATCGCGGTGACGAACGCTCCCGGCATCACGACGCGAATCGGCAACTGCTGCAACGGAAGTTTCGCGAGTACCACGCTGAACAGCAGCCACGTGGCGACGACCGAGATGATGATCGCGGCGATGCGCAGGATCCACTTGCCCCACCATGTGTCCTCGACGCCGACGAGTCCGAGGACCCATTCGCCGACCGGACCGGAGGCGAACACGGTGATCGCGATAGTGCCGACGAACAGCACGCCGAGCACCACGAAGTTGAGGAGGTCGTAGACCTTGCCCATCACGGCGCTGCGCTTCTGACGGCCGCCCCACATCTCGCTCAGCCCCATGCGCACGAGCGCCATCCAGCCCAGACCGGTGAGAGCAGCGCTCAACAGACCGATCACACCGACTGCGCGGCGCGACTCGATCGCCGACGTGATGATGTCGTTGAGTTGAGTGCCGAGCTCACCTGGCACGTTCTCGACCACCGCGTCGGTGATGTCGCTGAGGAGTTCGGGTCGGCTCGCGAGGATGAAGCCGGCGATGGCGAACGACACCATGAGGATCGGCACCATCGACAGGATGCCGATGAAGCTAATCGCCGCAGCATACACGTTGCCGCGGCGCGCGTTGTAGTGATCCTGCATGGCTAGCAGCCTGCGCAACCATGGCCACCGCTCCTTGAGCTGCTCGAACAGTGCCGGCAGTCCGGCGATGAAGGCTTTGATCCGGTTCACGCGGTTCCTCGGGTCGTCGTCTTTCGCGGGCAGTGACTCGCAGGTCGGGTCAGCCCTTCGGCGCGACGAACCCTACCTTGTCGTACACGTCGGCGAGCGTCGTAGCCGCGATCTCTCGAGCGCGAGCGGCACCGTCCGCCATGATCGTGTCCAGGTAGGTCTCGTCGGCGAGGATCTCGTCGACTGCGCCTCGCAACGGCGACACGAAGTCGGTGAGAATCTCGGCCGTCTCAACCTTGAGATCACCGTAACCTCTGCCGTCATAGGATCGGACGATCTCGTCGACAGTGTTGCCGGTCAACGCCGATTGAATCGTCAGCAGGTTCGACACACCCGGTTTGTTCTCGCGATCGAACGCGATCACCCGTTCGTTGTCGGTGACCGCCGATCGAATCTTCTTGGCCGACCGCTTAGGATCGTCGAGGAGGTTGATCACTCCGGCCTCGGTCTCGGCCGACTTGCTCATCTTGGCCGTCGGGTTCTGCAGGTCGTAGATCTTCGCGAACTCTTCGACGATGTGCGCCTTGGGCACCGTGAGTGCGTTACCGAAACGCTTGTTGAAACGCTGCGCGAGGTCACGGGTGAGTTCGAGGTGCTGGCGCTGGTCCTCGCCGACCGGCACCGCCTCCACCTGGAACGCGAGGATGTCCGCTGCCATCAGGATCGGATAGGTGAACAGGCCGACGCCTGCCGCATCCTGCCCGGCCTTGGCCGACTTGTCTTTGAACTGCGTCATCCGACCGGCCTCGCCGAATCCGGTGATGCACGTGAGAACCCAGGTCAGCTGCGCGATCTCGGGGACCTGCGACTGCGCGTAGATCGTCGCCCGTTTCGGGTCGACACCCACGGCGAGGAGCTGCGCGATGCTGCGGCGTGTCCGCTCCCGCAACTGCGCAGGCTCGAACGGCACGGTGATCGCGTGCATGTCGGGGATGAAGTAGAACGCGTCGAAGTCCTCCTGCAACTCGACCCACTGCTTGACCGCACCCAGGTAGTTGCCGAGGTGGAACGAGTCGCTCGTCGGCTGGATGCCGGACAGGACCCGGCGGCGCGGAGTCGGTGCAGGAGAGGTCATGATCTGATTGTTTCAGATCGGCTCAACCGACTTCTCGTCCCGGTCAGGCGAACTCGGCGCTCACCGGCGCGTGGTCGGACCAGCGGCGGTCGTATGCGTCCGCGCGGTCGACCCACGTGCGCTGCAGCCGACCGGCCAGCGCGGGCGTCGTCAGGTGGTAATCGATGCGCCACCCGGAGTCGTTGTCGAATGCCTTGCCGCGCCACGACCACCACGCGTAGGGGCCGTCAACGTCACCGTGATGCTCGCGCGCGACGTCGACCCACCCCGAGGCGAGACGGGCGCCGATCCACTCGCGTTCGTGCGGCAGGAAACCGGAGTTGCGGCGGTTGCCCTTCCAGTTCTTGATGTCGCGTTCGGTGTGGGCGATGTTCCAGTCGCCTGCGACCACGACGTGCCGACCCGATCCGAGCAGCCCGTCGAGGTAGGGCCCGAACTCGTCGAGGAAGCGCACCTTCTCCTCGTACTTCTCGACGTCCTTCGGATCGTCGGTCGGCGTGGCGCCGGACGGGAGGTAGAGGCTCGCCGCGGTGATGGTCTCGCCCGCGAACTCGAAGTCTGTTTCGATGTACCGGCCGAGGTCGTCGAACTCACTGCTGCCGAACCCGATCCGTACGGCGGCAGGCTCACTGCGCGACAGGATGCCGACACCGGCCCGCCCCTTGACGGCCGACTCGGTCATCGCCAGGTGCCAGCCGTCGTCGAGTGCGGGTGCGAGCGCTTTACGGGCGATCGCCTCGGATGCGCGCACTTCTTGCAGCAGCACGACATCCGGCGAGTGCTCACTCAGCCAGGGCAGCATTCCCGGGTTGTTCTCGTTGCGCGTCTTGACGGCGGCGCGGATGCCGTTGACGTTGACGGTCGCGATGGTCAGCGGGGAGGCGGTCACGGTCCCCGACCCTAGTCGGTCACTGTGGAGCCGGCGACGCTGACAGGTTCTGTGCTGCGACGGTTCATTACAATGGCCACTCCGAGGATCGCCGCACCACTCAGAGCGAACAGTGCGCCGACCAGCGAGGGCGCCCGGTAGCCCCAGCCGGCGGAGATGACGAGGCCGCCAGCCGCAGCTCCTATCGCATTCGCGACGTTCAACGCCGAATGATTGAGGGCGGCGGCGATGGTCTGGGCGTCGTGCGCGACGTCCATCAGTCGCGTCTGCAGCCCGGGAAGCGCGATCGATCCCGAGGACCCGACGAGGAAGGCGACGATGATCGCAGGCCAGCCGGTTCCGACGACGAGTGCGAAGAGTCCGAGGGCGAGCGCCGCACCGAGCATGCCGATCACGATTGAGCGTTCGCCGAGCAGGTCGGCGAGCCTTCCGCCGATAATGTTGCCGGACACCATGCCGAGCCCGAACAGCGCGAGCGCGATCGGGACAGTCCAGTCCGCGAGTCCGCCGACTGAGGTCAGCGCGGTGTTCAGATAGGTGTAGAACGCGAAGAAGCCACCGAAGCCGATCATGCCGACGATCAACGTCAGCCAGATCTGCCTGCTCTTGAGGCCGCCCAGTTCGGTCCGCGGGTCCGTCGTCGCCATGTCGTTCAGAGTCGGCATCACCTTCCAGAGTGCGGCGACGGTGACCACTCCGATCACGACGACCATCGCGATGGCGCTGCGCCACCCGAAATGTTGACCAAGCCAGGTCGCCGCGGGCACGCCGAGCACATTGGCTACCGACAGTCCGAGCATCACCTGTCCGACGGCTTGCGCGCGTCGTCCCGGGCCTGCCAGATGTGCGGCAACGAGCGCCGCGACACCGAAGTAGGCGCCGTGCGGAAGGCCTGCGATCACACGCGCGACCATCAACATCCCGTACGACTGCGCCACCAGACTCAGCGCGTTGCCTGCCGTGAACGCGACCATCAGCCAGATCAGCAGCGACCGCCGGGACATCCGAGACGCGGCCACTGCGATGACGGGCGCACCGATCACGACGCCGATCGCATACGCCGAGATGAGGTGTCCGGCTGTCGGCTCGTCGATCCCGAGATCGCCCGCGATGTTCGGCAGCAGCCCCATCGCGACGAACTCGGTGGTGCCGATACCGAATCCACCGAGTGCGAGGACGATCACGATGAGCGCCAGCCGACGTGAAGAATGGCCCAAGTCGCCGGAACGAGTCGGGTTGGCTTGGGCCGTTTCCAGGGTCACAGACGTTTCGCGCACAGTCGCATAACGTAGGCGACGCGTCGACCCATTCCTCGCGGATCGGTGACGTCGACCACCGGCCGCCTCCGCGTCCGAAATGTGAAGTACAACACGTTGCGCACCTGCGCGTGAACCACGGCTTACCTGTGCGTACGCGACTTTCGCGAGCCCGGGCCGCGCCATGTTAACTCGCATGTTCGGCTCAGTTTAGGTACAAGACACTTCTGTCCATGTCACGAAAAGTGACCCCACCCGAGAGAAAGGACAGTCGTGCCGACGGCCCGCAACGTCACCGGCTTCCTCGTCAGGTTTCCCGCCCCCGCTGCACGGTTCGCCACCGCGCCGGGACAGGTGGAGCCGCCGGACGTCTGACACCGGAGTGAATCCCGCAGACCACTAGGTCGCGACGCATCAGCGTCGCGCGACGCGAAAGTGATTCCTCAATGACAGACTCGATAACTCTCTCGGGCCCGGTAGTCCTGCTGCTCTACGTGGCGTTCTTCGGTACCAGCCTCTACATCGCCTGGCGGATCAGCCGCCGCAACGAGAACGCCGACGGCTACATGACCGGCGGCGGCAAGATCGGATTCGGCATCTCGTCCGCGTCGATGACCGCCACCTGGATCTGGGCGTCGTCGATGTACGCCTCCGCGACGTCCGGCTACACCTACGGCATCTCCGGCCCCATCCATTACGGGCTGTGGGGCGCGCTGATGATCCTGCTGATCTACCCGTTCGGCCGCCGCATCCGAAAGGTCGCACCGAACGCCCACACCATCGCCGAGGTGATGTTCGCGCGCAACGGACGGTCCAGCCAGTTGCTGCTCGCCGGGTCGAACATCCTCGGCAGCCTGATCAGCCTGACGTCCAACTTGATCGCGGGCGGCGCGCTCGTCGCCATGCTGTCGCCGTTCTCGTTCACCCAAGGCATCATCGCGATCGGCGGCGGCGTCCTGCTGTACACGCTCTGGTCCGGCTTCCGCGCCTCGGTGCTGACCGACTTCGTACAGGTCGTGTTCATGCTCGGCGCGGTCGTCATCATCATCCCGGTGGTGTTCTTCGCCGCGGGCGGGCCCGATCTGTTCACAACGGGTGCGGGCAACCTGACCGAAGCGCAGGGCAACTTTTTCTCCTCGGACGCTTTCTACAACCAGGGTGCGCCGTACATCGCGGCCGTCCTCGCCTACGCGATCGGCAACCAGACGATCGCGCAGCGTCTGTTCGCGGTTCGTGAAGACCTGATCAAGAAGACGTTCATCACCGCGACCTTCGGGTACGGTTCGGCGATCATCGGCGTCGGCATGCTCGGTGTGCTCGCGCTCTACTCAGGTCTCGAGCCGATGGACGGCGACGTCAACAACCTGATCCCGCAGATGGCCGCCACCTATCTGCCAGCGATCCTGCTGTGCCTGTTCTTCATCATGATCATCGGGTCCCTGGCGTCCACCGCCGACGCCGATATGACGGCTCTCGCGTCGATAGTCATGGCCGACATCTACGGACAGAACATCGCCGGGAAGAAGAAGGCAAACCCCGCGACGATGGTGCTGATCGGCCGCATCACGATGATCGTGGCGACTTGCGCTGCCCTCGTGTTCGCCGGAAGCAACCTGAACATTCTCGATCTACTGGTGTTCGTCGGTGCTCTGTGGGGCGCCCTCGTGTTCCCGGTGATCGCGTCGTTCTACTGGAACCGCGTTACGAACATGTCGTTCAGTGTCGCCGTGGTCGTCGCGCTGCTGTTCTTCCTTCCGGTCCGCTTCTCGTGGATCTCGATGGACGGCGGGGTCGGCATCTTCTTCGACGTCCTGTCGACCATCGGTATCGGTGTCGTACTCGGCCTCATGGCGTTCGGCTTCTTCGGCAAGAAGGCTGCGTTCGTCATCGGCATCGTCTCCATCGCCGCCGCCGCCCCGTTCTCCATCGGGTTCCTGCACCAGTACGCCGTGCTGTCGGGCTCGTTGGTCGCGTACGCGGTGAGCACCATGGTGTGCGCCGCACTGACGATGCTCAACAAGGGCCCGCGCTTCGACTTCGACGTGATCGCGGTCCGCACCGGCAACTTCGACGACCCCGACGACGCAGCCGGGGCCGCCGACATGGACCGACCCAGCGTGGACGAGACCGCAGGCGAGGATCTCGACGCCGAACTTGACCGACTGGAATCGGAGACCTCATCGGTCTCCACGAGCCGAGAGGACGACGAATGAACGCAGTCTGGATGACCATCTATGTTCTGGTGTGGCCGCTCATCACACTGAGCACGCTCACCGTGATCGTCCGCGCCTTCATCAAGGAATGGCGTCAGGCCCGCAAGGAGGGGCGCCCCATCGTCTGATGTGCAGGCCTAGCACAACGCCACGATCGGACGGAAGGGTTTAACCTTCCGACGGTCTGGCCTTCCCGTGTCCGAATATCGGTGAGATATTGTCTCTGACAGGTCATGAGTGTCAGTGCTGAGCCCCGGCTTGCTGACCGGCAACCCTCCAACCGCGGTGGGGTGCTCCGGGTGATGACCTGGCGGCGTCGAGGAACAGCTTCGGGGCCGCAAGCGCGGGTCCGAAGGTCGGACCCTGACCGAGCGGGGCCACGCCCCGCGCCGACCACAGAAAGTGATGACGCCGTATGTCTGACGCCGCGAACTGGAGTTTCGAGACCACGCAGGTACATGCCGGGCAGGTCGTCGACGAGACCACCAACGCTCGTGCTTTGCCGATCTACCAGACCACGTCGTACGTGTTCAACAACACCGATCACGCCGCGAACCTGTTCTCCCTCGCCGAGCCCGGCAACATCTACACGCGCATCATGAACCCGACGCAGGACGCCGTCGAACAGCGTCTGGCCGCCCTCGAGGGTGGCGTCGCCGCTCTCCTCGTGTCGTCCGGTCAGGCCGCCACGACCTACGCAATCCAGAACATCGTCGAGGCGGGTGGCCACGTCGTATCCAGTCCCCGCATCTACGGCGGCACGTTCAACCTCTTCCACTACACGCTGCCAAAGTTTGGCATCGAGGTGTCGTTCGTCGACGACCCCGACGACCTCGAGTCGTGGAAGGCCGCGATCAAGCCGAACACGCGCGCACTGTTCGGCGAAACCGTCGCGAACCCGCACAACCAGATCCTTGACCTGGACGGCCTGTCGAAGGTCGCGCACGACGCAGGCCTCCCGCTCATCGTCGACAACACCGTCGCCACCCCGTACCTGCTGAACCCGCTCAAGCACGGCGCCGACGTCGTCGTGCATTCGGCGACCAAGTACATCGGCGGCCACGGCACCTCCATCGGCGGCGTCCTGATCGACGGCGGCACCTTCGACTGGCGCGTCCAGCGCGACGGCAAGGACCTGTTCCCCGGATTCACCACTCCGGACCCGAGCTACAACGGCGTCGTCTTCGCCGATCTCGGTGCCCCTGCATACGCCCTCAAGGCACGCGTCCAGTTGCTGCGCGACACCGGTTCAGCGATCTCTCCGTTCAACGCGTTCCTGCTGGCGCAGGGCGTCGAGACGTTGAGCCTGCGCGTGGAGCGGCACGTCGCGAACGCGCAGAAGGTCGCGGCGTTCCTGGAAGCACACCCCCAGGTCACGTCGGTGTCGTACGCGGGCCTCGAATCGTCGCCGTACTACAAGCGCGGCCAGGAGCTCCTGCCCAAGGGCCAGGGCGCGGTCATCGGCTTCGAGATCGAGGGTGGTGTCGAAGCGGGCAAGAAGTTCGTGAACGGACTGTCACTGCACAGCCACGTCGCCAACATCGGTGACGTCCGTTCGCTGGTGATCCACCCGGCATCGACCACGCACAGCCAGTTGGCGGGCGACGAGCTGCTCGCTGCGGGCGTCACACCGGGTCTGGTCCGTCTGGCCGTCGGTATCGAAGGAATCGACGACATCCTCGCCGACCTGACCGAAGGCTTCAAGGCCGCCAAGTGATTCGAGCACGCAGAGGGGGCGTCCGGTGTCGGTGAGCGTCGACCCGGCCGCCACGACGTTCGATCCGGACTGGGCTGACCGCCCGGACGGGTCGGACGTCGCCGTGCGCATCGGCGATCTCGCCCTCGACTCGGGGGCCGTTCTCGCCGATGTCACGGTCAGCTTTCAGAAGTGGGGTCGTCCCAACGCTGCGCGCGACAACATCGTGCTCGCGCTGCATGCGCTGACCGGCAACTCCCACGTCACCGGCCCTGCCGACGATCGGTTTTCGATGACCGGTTGGTGGGACGGACTCGTCGGGAGCGGCGCTGCCGTCGACACCGACGAGTGGTGCGTGATCGCGCCGAACTCGATCGGCGGATGCTACGGCTCCACCGGTCCCGGGTCGATCGCACCGGACGGCAGGCCATGGGGGTCACGCTTCCCCACGCTCACCGTCCGTGATCTGGTCCGCTCCGAGCAGATCGCGTTCGACCAGATCGGCATCACCCGATTCGCCGCTGTCGCAGGCGGATCGATGGGCGGCGCACGCGCGTTGGAGTGGATCGTCACCCACCCCGACAGATTCGACGCCGCGCTGATCCTCGCTGTCGGCCCGCACGCGTCGGGCGACCAGATCGGCACCCAGACCACCCAGATCGCCGCCATCAAAGGCGACGCGGACTGGCAGGGCGGCGACTACTACGGCACCGGCCGCGCGCCGATGACCGGGATGGGCGTCGCCCGGCGGATCGCTCACCTCTCGTATCGGAGTGGCCGCGAACTCGATGACCGGTTCGAGAACCGGCCGCAGGGCGAGGAGGATCCGTTGAACGGCGGTCGCTACGCGATCGCCAGCTACCTCGAGTACCAGTCGGAGAAGTTGAAGGCCCGCTTCGACCCGGGCAGTTACGTCGTGTTGTCGGATGTGCTGAACAATCACGACGTCGGGCGCGGTCGCGGCGGGTGGAAGGCCGCACTGAACGGTTGCGCTGTCCCGACTGTCGTCGGCGGTATCGACTCGGACCGTCTGTACCCGATCTACCAGCAACAACAGATTGCCGACGAGCTCGCCGGCACGGTCGGCGAGCTTAGCGTGATCGAGTCCGACGCGGGCCACGACGGCTTCCTGACGGCGAAGGAGCCGATCGGCGAGTTGCTCCGCGAGACGATCGCCTTGGCGCGGTCGCGGCGCTGAATCACATGCCGGGTGAGGCGACCCAGCATTCGACGAGTCGCCCGTCTTCGATGCGCAGGATGTCGTTACCGGACGAGTAGTCCGTCTCCCCCGCTCGCAGGGCTCCGTGGCTGATCCATCGCGCCGCGACGTATCCATCGGCACCGAAGGGTTCCACTTCGAGTGAGTAGGTGAGCTCGGTGTGCGTCGCCTTCACTGCGGCGACGAGCGCCGCAAGCTTGCCCGGTCCGTTCACATCTGTCGTCGGCCAGTGACCGACGAAGTCCTCGTCGACGAACTCCTCAGCGATCTCCGCGAGCTTCGCACGGTCCTTCGGACCGTTCCAGATGTCGTCGAGCCAACGGCGATAGAGGTCCGTCTCGGTGTTTTCGTGCATACTCCACCGTTGCACACTTCTCTTTGCAACCTGCCGCTGGTCGAGCGAAAGCTGCTGGTCGAGCGGAGTCGAGACCCCTCCAACTGCTGGTCGAGCGGAGTCGAGACCGCTCAGGACCCCAGCGAGTCGATCGAAGTCGCAAGCCACAGCACGGATATGCCGAGAACAGCCATGGTCGCGACGTCGAATGGCCGACTCCGAATCTGGAGCAACCCGACGCGGGGCGTCGGAAGCAGCGCCCGGATGGTAGCGGCGACCAGGAGCGCCGCGCCGAACACGACGGCGCCGCGGCGCCACCGGTCCAAGAGGACGAGCAGCGCAGCCACGGCGACCAGCGCGAGCACCACGTAGAACGGGATGTTCACGATATAGCCGTGGATCCGGCGTGCTCGCCGGAGTTCGTCGACGCGGTCGTCTGCCATCAGGAGCTCGCGGCCGCCAGTTGCTGTTCGGCGCGCTCCACGACGTTCGCGAGCAAGAAGGCGCGAGTCAGCGGTCCGACTCCGCCCGGGTTGGGCGAGACGGCTCCGGCGACGTCCCACACCTCGGGTGCGACGTCGCCCTTGAGTCCTTCGTCGGTGCGGGAGACGCCGACGTCGACGACTGCTGCGCCGGGCTTGACCATGTCGGCGGTGACCAGGTGTGCCACGCCGGCCGCCGCGACGACGATGTCTGCGCGGCGGATCTCGGCGGCGAGGTCACGAGTGCCGGTGTGGCACAGGGTGACGGTCGCGTTCTCGCTGCGGCGCGTCAGCAGCAGCCCGATAGGGCGGCCGATCGTCACGCCGCGTCCGATGACGGTCACGTGCGCGCCGTCGAGCGGAATGTCGTAGCGGCGCAGCAGGTGGATGACGCCACGCGGTGTGCACGGGAGCGTCGACTCCTTGCCGAGCACGAGTCGTCCCAGGTTGATCGGGTGAAGACCGTCAGCATCCTTCTCCGGCGCGATCCGTTCGAGGGCTGCGTTCTCGTCGAGGTGCTTCGGGAGCGGCAACTGAACGATGTATCCGGTGCAGCTCGGGTCGGCGTTGAGTTCGTCGATCGTCGCGTCCAGTTGTTCCTGCGTGATGTCTGCGGGCAGGTCCCTGCGGATCGATGCGATGCCGACTTTCGCGCAGTCGGAGTGCTTGCCCTTCACGTAGCTCTGCGAGCCGGGATCCTCTCCGACCAGCACCGTCCCCAGTCCTGGGGTGATGCCTGCCGCGTGGAGAGTGTCCACGCGCGCCTTCAGGTCAGTGAAGATCTCGTCTCGGGTGAGCTTGCCGTCCAGTCGAATCGCCGTCACGGTGTTCTATTGTTCCACGCGTCGGTTGAATGGCCGATCAGGCGGCCACCATCTGCTGCGAACGTGCGACGGCGAGGAACTCCTCGACGGTCACGTAGAAGCCGGTGGCGTCGTCGATCTGGAACCAGACGGTCTGGCGCGGATCGAGATCGGACGGGTCGGTGTTGATCGTGGTGATCATGTTCTTCGTATGCATGTGTATGCCTCCTCGGCATGAGTAGTAGGCAGCAACGCAGCGCGTCACTGCTGGTAAGTCGTGGGTCTTGGGCTCCGAATTCGGCCCGAATCTTCGCTTTCGCGGAGTGTCTTCGCTGTGTCGGCGAAGCATCTTCGCTGTTCGAGCGGGTTATTTCCGCTAGTCGAGCGAAGTCGAGACTTCAATGAGGCTCTCGTTGGTCGCAGCGCTTTGTAACGGCGCGCGATCCCAGACCCAGAGGTCCTCAGGAGATTCGCAGCGGTGCTCGCGGATCGTGAGATGATCGACGCTGTTTGCTGCGGACATATCAGTCTCGCACGAGTGTTCGGTGTGTGTCAAGGGATTCTGACGGGGCATAGACTCTCCCCGTGTTCCGGATCATGTACTACCAGCCCTGCATCCCGCCCAATACAGGTAACGCGATCCGGATCGCCGCCAACACCGGCTGCGAGCTGCACCTGATCGAGCCACTCGGCTTCACGATGACCGACACACAGGTCAAGCGCGCGGGGCTCGACTATCACGAGATGGCGAACGTGACCGTCCACCCGGACCTGCAGACCGCGTGGGACCGGCTTAAGCCCGAGCGGGTGTTCGCCTTCAGCTCGCACGCGACTCGCTTCCACACCGACGTCGAGTATCAGGCAGGCGACGTGCTGCTGTTCGGACCGGAGCCCACCGGACTGCCCGACGACGTTCTCAACGACATGCACATCACCGAGCAGCTGCGGATCCCGATGCTCCCCGACCGCCGCTCGATGAATCTCGCGAACGCGACCAGCGTCGCCCTCTACGAAGCGTGGCGTCAGTACGGTTTCGAGGGAGCGGTCTAGCCCGTACCTTCTCGTCGATCCCTATCTGCTGGTCGATCCCTTTCCTGCTGGTCGAGCCCTTTCCCGCCGGTCGAGCCCTTTCCCGCCGGTCGAGCCCGTTCCTGCCGGTCGAGCCCGTTCCTGCCGGTCGAGCCCGTTCCTGCTGGTCGAGCGGAGTCGAGACCCGGTTCTAACGAGTCGAGACAGTGGCGTCCCCAGACTCTCGCGCCACCGGAGAATGCTGCCGACTCCGGCGGACACAGCGCGGGTCGAGGCGTCCCGGCTACCCGCCGCTGCTCCCCCGCCACCGCAGCGGCGCTTCCCCATACTCCTCGACCGCGTGCGCGGCCATCCCGATCGTCCTGCCGTATTGGAACAGGACTTCACCTGCTCGCGGCCCGACGCCGAGTTCGCGCGCGATCACGGCGCTCGCGAGGTCAATGTTCACCGCTCGGCCTGCGCGGGCAATGATCTGGTCTGCGGCGGCGAGCGCGGCTGAGTCAGGCGCATCGCGGCGGATACGGTCGAACACGATCTGCGCCCGCGGGTCCGGCCCGCGATAGATGACGTGCCCGAACCCCGGCAGTCGGCCCTCGACCACGGCGTCGGCCAGGGCCCGGTCGACGGGAGTCCCGTCGACGACTGCACTGACCAACTCGTACGCGGCAGCGGGCGCCCCGCCATGCAACGGCCCGGACAGCGCCGCATAGCCGGCCAGCAGAGCGTCGAAGACACCTGCGCGCGCCGACGCCGCGACTCGTGCGGCTGTCGTCGACGCGGCGAGTCCGTTGTCGATCAATGTCGTCGCCAACAGGTCCACCCAGGGGTGCGCGAAGTCGATCTCCGGAACGACCGCCGCAAGAACGGGAACCAAGCCGAGGACGCGAGCAGACGCATCCGTGCGGTCCGAGCGGAGCGGATCGTGCGCGGCGATCAACGCGACGGTGAGCGGGATCCGTCGTTCCACGTCAACTGCGGCGGTCCCTGAGTTCTCAACGGTCGGCGCCCCGAGCGGCTCGTCCACGTCGAGCACGAATCGTGCGGCGGCCGCGAATCCCATCTCGGCGCACACGTCCGCGATATCGCGCCCTCGCAGGTACAGCCGACCATCGCGGATCGACGACACCTGTGTGGACACCGCGCGGAAGCGCAGCAATCGGTCCCCCGCGCGGCGACCGTCGTGCTTGGCCACTGCGAGTGAATCGATCTGGGTGCGGTCGAACAACGACTCGGACTGGCCGGGCTGACGTCGGGACTCCAGCACGCCGCGACTCACATACGAGTACAGCGTTCCGCGCTTGACGCCGAGCCTCGCCGCGGCCTCCGACGTGGTGATCCACTGATCCACCGGTTGATTCAATCAACATTGCAGACATTGATCAACAGCGTGATGATCGAGACATGAGCACACCGATCAGCGTTCCGCGCGGCCTGAAGAACGTCATCGTCACCGATACCGAGGTGGGCGACGTCCGAGGCGAGGAGGGCTTCTATCACTACCGTGAGTACGACGCGACCGACCTCGCACGGCGGTCGACCTTCGAGGACGTCTGGCATCTGATGGTGCACGGGACACTGCCCTCGCCGGAGCAGTCGGCGGCGTTCGCCCATCGCGTCGGCGCGCTTCGCCCGATCGACGGTGCGACGGTCGATCTGTTGCGCACGGTGGTCGGGCCGGACGTCGAACCTCTCGCCGCGCTTCGCGTGGCGCTGGCCGCGATAGGTGCGGGCGATCGTCCCCTGTTCGACATGAACGAGGACGAGCGCGTCGATGCGGCTCTGCGAGCAGCCGCGGTCGTTCCCACCGTTCTGGCTGCGGCACATCGGATCTCGCAGGGTCTGGAGGTCCTCGATGCCGATCCTTCCGCAGACCACGTCTCCGACTACCTGCGGATGGCGACGGGGTCGACGGACGCGGAGTCGGCCGACTCCCTGCGCACGTACCTGATCACGACGATCGACCACGGCTTCAACGCGTCGACGTTCGCCGGGCGTGTGGTCGCCTCGACGGGATCGGACATGACCTCGTCGGTCCTCGGTGCTCTCGGCGCGTTCCTCGGCCCGCTGCACGGGGGTGCGCCGAGTCGGGCGCTCGCCGCGTTGGACGAGATCGGCGACCCGTCGAACACGCGCGACTGGGTACGTGGCCGGATCGAACGCGGCGAGATCATCATGGGCTTCGGTCACGCCGTGTACCGAACTCACGATCCTCGTGCGGAACTTCTCAAATCTGTTGTGCGAGAGCGCTACGATTCGCCTCTTGTCCGACAGGCGACAGCCGTCGAAGCCGAGATCGAGTCGGCGATCAACGAACTCAAGCCGGGGCGCAAGCTGTACGCGAACGTCGAGTTCTACGCGGGCGTACTGATGCACGAGGTCGGACTCCCGCCGACGATGTTCACGCCGACGTTCGGCGTCGCACGCGTCGTCGGCTGGACGGCGAACATCCTCGAGCAGGCCGCCGAAGGCAAGATCATCCGACCGATCGCACGGTATGTGGGGCCCGAACCGCGGCGGGTGTGATCTCGACTCCGCTCGATCAGCAGGCTGATCGAGCGGCGCCAGCGTAGGAACGCACAACCGCTGACTACGCCTTCCCCGCTGGTCGAGCCTTCCCCGCTGGTCGAGCCTTCCCCGCTGGTCGAGCGTTTCCCGCTGGTCGATCATTTCCCGCTGGTCGATCGTTTCCCGCTGGTCGATCGTTTCCCGCTGGTCGATCGTTTCCCGCTGGTCGAGCGAAGTCGAGACCCCTCAACACCAGTCCCGTGACCGCGTCCCGACCTTCAGATCCAGCTTGCTCAATCGATCGGCAACGACTGTCACCGCACCTTCGGCGTTCTGCACCTTGCCGCGGATCAGGAGTGCGGACGAGGTCTGGGCGAGCGTCCGATACCGCGACCACAGGCCAACCGAACACACCACGTTGACCATGCCGGTCTCGTCTTCGAGATTCACGAACGTCACCCCGGACGCTGTCGCCGGGCGTTGCCGGTGCGTGACCGCTCCCCCGACCAGCACGCGGGTGCCGTCGGGAACGGCGAGCAGTCCGTCGGCGGGCGTCACTCCCATCGCGTTCAAGCGAGGCCGCAGATATTGGGTCGGGTAAGCGCGCGGTGAGATCCCGGTCGAGATCGCGTCCACCGCAGTCAATTCCACCTCCGACATACCGGGCAGCGTCGGAGCCTCGCGCGGGGAGGCCACCTCGAGTTGATCGTCGCGTAGTCCGGCGGCCGCACCCGCCTCCCACAGCGCGGCGCGACGATCGAGCCCGAAACATTCGAAGGCGCCCGCCGTCGCCAATGACTCCAACTGCGGCAGCGTCAGCTCCGTCCGGCGCGACAGGTCGGCGACCGATGTGAACGGACCAGACTCCCGTGCGTCGACGATGCGCTGTGCGGCGTCGTCCGACAGTCCGCGTACCGCAGCCAGCCCGACCCGCACGTCGAGGCCGCCGTTCTCCAGCCACGCGTACGAGCGCGAGCGGTTCACGTCCGGCCGATGCACCTGAACACCGTGCCGTCGCGCGTCGGCGACGAGGCTCTGCGGCGAGTAGAAGCCCATCGGCTGTGCGCGCAGCAGTGCCGCGCAGAAGACCGCCGGATGGTGCAGCTTGAACCACGACGAATAGAAGACGATCGACGCGAAACTCTGCGAATGACTCTCGGGGAAACCGAAATTGGCGAACGCGGCCATCTTCTCGTAGATGCGGTCGGCCACCGCGCCCTCGATCCCATGTGTCTGATGCATCCCGTCGTAGAAACGTTTGCGCAGTCGTTCCATTCGTTCCGGCGACCGTTTGGAGCCCATCGCGCGCCGCAGTTGGTCCGCTTCGGACGCGTCGAATCCGGCGACGTCCACCGCCACCTGCATCATCTGCTCCTGGAACAGCGGGATGCCGAGCGTCCGGTCGAGCGACTTGTGCATCGACGGATGGTCGACGATCACCGGCTCCTTGCCGTCCCGGCGTCGGATGTACGGGTGCACCGATCCGCCCTGGATCGGCCCCGGTCGGATGAGCGCGACTTCGACGACGAGGTCGTAGAAGTTCCGCGGCTTCAACCGCGGCAGCGTCGCCATCTGCGCGCGCGACTCCACCTGGAAGACGCCGACCGAGTCCGCGCGGCACAGCATGTCGTAGACGGCCTCCTCGGTGAGGTCGAGTTGTGCGAGGTCGACGTCGATCCCCTTGTGCTCGCGGACCAGGTCAATCGCGTAGTGCAGCGCCGACAGCATGCCGAGGCCGAGGAGGTCGAATTTGACGAGGCCGACGGCCGCGCAGTCGTCTTTGTCCCACTGCAGGACGCTGCGTCCCGGCATGCGCGCCCATTCGGTGGGGCACACGTCGGCGATCGGCCGGTCGCAGATCACCATCCCGCCCGAGTGGATGCCGAGATGTCTTGGCATGGAGGAGATCTGCGACGCGAGGTCGCGCACGTCGTCGGGCGCGGAGTCGGGGATCTTGCTCCACGCGTCCTGCTGGCCGGGCGCGTAGCCGAGAGCACGCGCCATGTCGCGGACGGCGGAGCGTCCCCGATAGGTGATGACGTTGGCGACCTGCGCGCTGTGCGAGCGCCCGTGCCGCGAGTACACGTACTGGATCACCTCTTCGCGGCGGTCGGATTCGATGTCGACGTCGATGTCGGGCGGACCGTCGCGCTCGGGCGAGAGGAACCGCTCGAACAACAGGTGGTTGCCGACCGGGTCGACGTTGGTGATGCCGAGCGCGAAACAGACCGCGGAGTTCGCCGAGCTCCCCCGCCCCTGGCACAGGATGTCGTTGTTCTTGCAGAACGAGACGATGTCGTGGACCACGAGGAAGTAGCCGGGAAACGTGAGGGTCTCGATGATCGCGAGCTCGTGGTCGAGCTGCCGATACGCGTCGGGCCGTTCGGCGCGCGTCCCGTAGCGACGCGACGCGCCCTCTTCGGTGAGATGCCGCAGCCAACTCGCCTCGGTGTGCCCGTCAGGAACGTCGAACGGTGGCAGGTTCGGCGCGATCAGGCCGAGGGAGAACGCGCAGTCGGCGGCCAACTGGACGGCGTTGTCGATGGCGTCGAGGTGTGCGGGCAGCAGCCTGGCCATCTCGTCTCCGCTGCGCAGATGCGCGCCGCCGACGCCGGGTAGCCAGCCGTCGATAGTCGTGATGTCGGTGCGTGCGCGGACGGCGGCCACCGCAGTCGCCAGCCGCCGGTTCGACGGCCCGGCGAAGTGGGCTCCCGTCGTCGCGACCGTCGACAGTCCCATCTCCGCGGCCAGACCGGCGAGGATCGCGTTGCGTTCGTCGTCGTCGGAGACACCCGTCGCTGTCAGCTCGACGGCCACGTTCGACGCTCCGAACCTCTCGACGAGGTCGCCGAGCGCATCGCGTGCGCCGACCCGTCCGGCGCGCGCCAGCCCACGACGCACTGAACCTTTGCGGCAGCCGGTGAGGATCTGCCAGTGCCCGCCCGACGCGGCGGCGGTGATCGCGTCGGCGTCGTATCTCAAGAGCCCCTTCTCGCCGCCGGTCATGTGCGCGTCCGCGATGACCCGCGACAGTCGGCGGTAACCTTCGTCGCCGCGCGCCAGAATCAGCAGGTGATCGCCGGGCGGGTCGACGGCCCCGGCACGCGGCGCGTCGCGCTGCAGCGATAACTCGGCGCCGAACACGGTCGGCATGCCGAACTCACGGGCGGCTTCAGCGAAGCGAACGACGCCGTAGAAGCCGTCGTGGTCGGTCAGCGCCAGCGCCGTCAGGCCGAGCCGTTGCGCTTCCTCGACCATCGCCTCGGGCATCGACGCACCGTCGAGAAAGCTGTACGAGCTGTGCGCGTGCAGCTCCGCGTAGGCGACGCTCGACGTCCCGTGCGCGATGTCGGCGGCCACGTACTCGCCGCGCTTGCGCGACCACGCCGGTGAGTCCCCGCCATCGCCGGGAACCGATCCGTTGAACGTGGGCGGAAACGTCTCGCCGCGCCGATCGCCGGCCCCCGGAGCACGCCCCGAGAGCACTCTCTCCATCTCCGACCAGGTCGGCGGCCCGTTACTCCAACCCACCCCACAATTATAGAACGTACGTTCGAGTACTCGAAACCTCGCGCGGCGTATCTACTCCGCAGGCCACCCCGCCGGGTACTCGGCGGCCGTCTCCTCGAACCGTCGATACAGCTGCTTGCGTTTACGCGAAGACAACCGGTCGCCGAAGACCATCCCGTTCAGGTGGTCGGTCTCGTGCTGCAGGCATCGCCCGAAGGTGCCGCCGCCGGTCAAGGTGATCGGGTCGCCGTACTGGTCCCATCCGCGGCACGTCGCGACATCGGGCCGGTCCACGTCGACGAACGCGCCGGGCAGCGACAAGCACCCTTCGTCGTACGAGACCAGGCGTCGCTCGTCGCCCTCCGGCAACTCGCATTCGGGATTGCAGACGACACCCGTGCGACGACGCCCGGTCTCGTCGGTGCAGTCGTAGATGAAGGCGGCGAGGTCGACGCCGATCTGCTGTGCCGCGAGGCCTGCACCCGACGCGGCACGGTTGGTCGCGAACATGTCGGCCAGAAGTTGTTGGAGGTCGTCGCCGAAGTCGGTCACCGGTCGGGCCCGCCGATGAAGGACGGGGTCGCCCCAGCGGACGATCGTGCGGGCAGTTCCGAGACGGAGCAGTTCAGCGACGGGCATGGCTTCACGCTTCACCG
The DNA here is from genome assembly GCF_052106715.1 of Gordonia sp. (in: high G+C Gram-positive bacteria). NCBI lineage: Bacteria > Bacillati > Actinomycetota > Actinomycetes > Mycobacteriales > Gordoniaceae > Gordonia > Gordonia sp. (in: high G+C Gram-positive bacteria). The sequence goes on along the minus strand of NZ_JBQEDL010000007.1, from coordinate 68,474 downwards.
CCGACGGTCGGCCGTCAAGGCTCGCCTCGCCCGACTCCTCCCTTCGACCACACTCGATACAAATGTGAGAACCTGTTTCAGTGACCGGATACCTCGTTACAGGCGCAAGCGGCTTCATCGGCCGTCGCGTCTTGCAGCGCCTGCTCGACGCAGACGCCAACGCTCGCATCACCGCTGTGGTGCGGGCCAGATCCGTGCCGTCCTTCGCAGCCCTGCTCGAAACGATCCCCGGCGGCGACCGCGTGGTCACGGTGCCGGGCGATCTCACGGTCGACGGACTCGGTATCCGTGACCTCAGCGGTCTCGGCGACGTCGACCACGTCATCCACCTCGCCGCGATCTACGACATGGCGGCCGAAGCCGCACCACAGCAGGCCGCGAACGTCGAGGGCACCCGCCGGGTCGCGGCGCTCGCAGTCGATCTCGACGCCATGCTGCACCACATCTCGTCGATCGCGGTGGCAGGCGATTACGACGGCGTCTTCACCGAAGCGGACTTCGACAAGGGGCAGGGCTTCCCAACCCCGTATCACCGAACCAAGTTCGAAGCCGAGAGGGTCGTTCGCGACACCCACGATCTGCGGTGGCGCGTCTACCGCCCGACGGCGGTCGTCGGCGACTCACGGACCGGCGAGATGGACAAGATCGACGGCCCGTACTACTTCTTCGGGCAACTCGCATCGCTTGGCAAACTGCCGTCGTTCATGAAGGTGCCGATGCCCGATCTCGGGCGTATCGAACTGGCGCCGGTCGATTACGTCGCAGACGCGATCGTCGCACTCGTCGACCACCGGCCCACTGACTCCGGTCTGGTGTTCCATCTGGCCGATCCGACGCCGCACACCATCACCGACATGGTGAACGCGTTGGCTCCGGCCTTCGACGCCCCGCAGGGGTTCGACGCGGTACCGAACGCACTGGTCCGGCCGTTCCTCGCCGCCGGAGGCCGGGCCCCGCTGCGCGCCGCTCGCGACCTGCTGGTCACGCAGATGGGTATCCCGCCGGTGATGGCTGATCTCGTATCGCTGCCCGTCGACTTTCGCAGCGATGAGTCCGTCTCGATACTGCGTGGCTTCGGCGTGGAAGTGCCCGATCTGAACGACTACGGCCCGCGCCTGTGGCGCTACTGGTACGACCATCTCGACCCGGCTCGATACCGTCGCGCCGATGTGCGGGGCCCGTTGGTCGGCAAGAACATCTTGATCACCGGATCATCGGCGGGCATCGGTCGTGCGACGGCCCGCATGTGCGTCATGCGCGGCGCGAACGTTTTCCTGGTGGCCCGCGATTCGGACCGACTCGCCGAAGCGGTTGCCGAACTAGAGGCCGAGACGCCGGAAGACGGCTTCCCCTTGGGTCGCGCCTACGCGTATCAGGCCGACATCACCGATGAGGCGGCGGTGCAGACGGTCGTCAAGTCGATCATCGCCGAACACTCCTACGTCGATGTGCTGGTCAACAATGCCGGCCGCTCGATCCGTCGGTCGACGTTGAACTCGGTGAACCGCTCGCACGATTACCAGCGGACGATGGCCGTCAACTATTTCGGGGCGGTCTACATGACGCTCGCGCTACTGCCGCACATGGTCGCGCGCCAGGCGGGCCATGTGGTGAACGTGTCGTCGATCGCGGTGCAGAGTCGCGGTCCGCGATTCGGCGCCTACAGCGCGTCGAAGGCCGCACTCGAAGCATTCAGTGCGGCAACGGCGGCGGAGACACTGTCGGACCACGTCACGTTCAGCACCGTCCGGCTCCCGCTGACACGGACGCGGATGATCGCTCCGACCGATGCCTACGAGTCCCAGCACGGCGTCTGGAGTGTCGACAAAGCGGCGACCCGCGTCCTTCACGCCATCGTCGACCGACCGAAGCGGGCCAACACATTCCTCGGCGATCTCGTCGACGCAGGCCACAGCCTCCTCCCCCGCCTGACCACCCGAATCATGCACCAGGAGTTCCTCGTGGTCGGCGAATCGAGTGCCGCCCTGGGGCAGAAGGACTAGCGCCGCCCCCACCCACGCCGGTCGAGCGAAGTCGAGACCGCCACGCCGGTCGAGCGAAGTCGAGGCCCCTTCACGCCGGTCGAGCGAAGTCGAGGCCCCTTCACGCCGGTCGAGCGAAGTCGAGACCGCCACGCCGGTCGAGCGAAGTCGAGGCCGCAACGTGCACAAACAATCTCGACTCCGCTCGATCAGCGGAGTCGGCAGGATCTCGACTCCGCTCGATCAGCAGGCAGAGGGCTCGATCAGCAGGCAGAGGGCTCGATCAGCACAAGATGGGGACCTACTCGTACACACCCTCCACCATCCAAGCGTCTTCCCGGTAGCAGAGCAGCAGGGCACGCGAATCCTCCAGCAGCACTTGGGCTCTCGCGGATACGGCCGGGGGCTGAGGAGACGAACCGAACGGCCACGGCCCGGCCCACCACCGCAGACGATGGAGACTCCGCCCGATCCGCACATCGGTGGGTTCGGCGGTGAACGCTCCGCGCGGGGTCACCGCGACCAGTCGCCCCTGCGCGTCGAGGACTTCGGCGTCAGTGTGCGACAACAGCGCGGGAGACGGACGAGCCAACCGGTCGGGCCACGCCGCATCCGGGTCGCGCGGGGCGACGAGTTCGTCGCCGAGCGCCACCAGAGCGACCTGCTCGGCAGGCCCGCGACCACCACTGTGCACAGGGACGCGCACCGCTTCCCCACCGAGCAGACCTTGCACGCGAATCAACGCGCGCCGCGCACGATCGCCGAGTCCGTCGCCGACAGCCGCGGGCAGTCCGGCCCCGACGAACGTGTACTGAAGGGTGCCGGGGTCCACTACTTCGACGGGTTCGAGGAGCAGACGGGCGATCGGCGAGTCGGGCGCACCTGCCCCGCCAGCGGTTCCGGTCAGCCAGCCTTCCAACTGCCATCGCACCCGGGCGGCCGTCGCCTCCGGGGTGAGCGGCTCCGCGCATCGCCAGGTCCGCGAATGCCGCTGCCCGCGTTCGGTGATCGCATGCACGGTCAGTCGGGTGCACGCCAGCGACGCCGCCGTCAGACGGTGGTGCAGGTCGTCGGCGAGGCGTCGCCCGAGGAACGCGGCGGCGTCGATCCGATCGATCGGCGGATCGCAGGTGTGCTCCACTTCGAGCGCGACCGGGATCGGCGCACGGCTGGGACGTCGTCCGGGCAGCCCGGCCGCCAGCCGGTGCGCGCCGATCGCGTCGGCGGTGAATCGGGAGGCGACGTCGGCGGCAGCCAACTCGGCGAACGACCCGAGCGTCCGAATACCCAACCGCCACAGCAGATCCACGAGGTCGGCGCGCTCGGGCACCGAGAGTACCGCTTCGACGGTCAGGTCGGAGATCGGCCGGGTCGCCAGATAGGCGGCGTCGGTCCCGGGCGGCACGATCTGCCCAGACCGTGCGGCAAGCACCGCGGTGAACAGTTCGTCTGCGGTCCCGACCGATGCGGTGACTCCAGTCGCGGCGACCGCATCGACGATCTGTTCGGCGAGTGCGTCCTCGCCCCCGAAGTAGCGCGAGGCACGGTCGGCGGTCACCACCAGCAGGCCAGGCCGCAGCACTTCAGTCAGCGGAACCACCTCGGTCACCGCCGTCACCACCGGGTCGAACAGCCGCCCGTCACGTGCCGGGTCGGCGTCGGCCACCGTCAGATCCGGACACAGCGACTGCGCCTGCCGCTTCCGCATACCGCGTCGAACGCCGACCGCTCGCGCCGCTCGCGAGCACGCCTGCACCTTGCCCGCGTCCAGGACCGCGATCGAGTCGACCGCGGAGAGCCCGACCGCCGTCGCCGCCGCAACCGCAGGCCAGTCGGGGCACCACACCGCCATGACACGGCGCGACTGGGGCCCACGCTCACCCCCACTCAATTCGCTACCGCCAGCTTCGGACGAGCAGGCGCCTGAACCTGGACGTCGACAGCCACCAACTGCAGGACGTCCTGCTTCTCCCCCATACCGGGCGTCACGAGGTCGAATCGTCCGGTTGACGGTCGCGCGCCGGATGCGGACACCTGCACGTCTACTCCGAACCCACCGATCCGCCCGTACCCGCTGCGTCGTGCGGGAACATGCCGGTAGTCGGTCACCTCACTGGAGATGCGGACAGCGGCACCCGGCCAGTCGCCCAGGACCAGCAGCGTCGACGACTGCTTGCGAGCCCGTCCCGCCAGCACCCTCGCGCGAGACGGCGCCACCGGACCACGCATGCGTCCATGCCCGAGTTCCGGTCCGAGCACCACGAGGTCGATCCCGTCGAGGAGCACGCCGGCCACTTCGAGCGGATCGACGCCCGGCTCGGTCACCACGGCGACCCGGCTCAGATCGGCCCCCATGTCTTTAGCTGCGGCCAGGTTCAGCCGCGGGAGTCCGACGAGGGCGACCGTCGCTCCGGCTCGGGTCGTCTCGGCGATGATCGCCATCGGAACTGTGGTGGCGCCGGCAGAGGCGACCACCGTCCCCCGAGAGAGCCCGCCACGCGGAAACAACGGCGTCATCGACTCGGGAACAGGGAGCACCGACGTCTCCGAGACCGCGTCTCCCGACATGCCTGCGAGCCGTCGTCGAAGCTCGTCTACTTCCCCCGAAATATCCCGTTGACCTGCTTTGACGATCCCTGACCGAGCCATCGTTTCCCCAATCCTCGGCATTCGAACTCTTGTTCGATATTCTAGGTCTCGCCTCTGACAATCGTCAACGCCGCAGCCCACGGGCCGGATCACTCCACTACAGTCGGCACTCATGCAGCCGTCCCGCCTGTTTCCGTTCGCGACGATCGTCGCCGCCGCGACCGCGATCGCCCTCACCACGCTCCCCTGGATGAACCTGAAGTCGGCAGGCCTGGACCTGTCGTGGAACGGATTGGGCATCGGCGCCTCCGAGATCGCCGACCTCGACGTCAGCCCCGAGGGCCGCGGGTGGCTGGTCGTGGCGGCCTGCGTCGTCGCGATACTCGCGGCCCTGATCTCGCTGATGCCGGCACCGTCGGCTGCCCCGTTGTCGCGACTGGCGAACGTCATCGCCGCCGTCGCCACCACCATCGGAGCACTCGTCCCGCTAGCGGTGATGATCTGGCCGAGCTGGTTCTACGGAGACCTGGAGACCAAGCTCGGCGCACCGAACCTCGCCGAGTTCGCCGCTCCCAGCAAGATGATCCTCATCCCCCTCACACTGGTCATGCTGTTAACGGCCGCGCTCTGCGCCTACTCGTCCCGCCTCAGAACAGAGTGAGTTCTACGTCTTCGGGCGATTCGATCGGCGCCGCAGCAGCGACGGGTTCGTGCTCGGGAGGCCGGAGTAGGCCGTGCTCCTGCACGAGCGGCCTCATCCGTTCACGGAGCCTGACGGCGTAGTCGGCGGGCACGAATGATCCGCGCCCGTACAGCGACCGGTAGCGACGCAGCAGCGCCGGGTGCTCCTCGGCGATCCACTCGAGGTAACCGTCGTCGGACAGTTGCAGCACCGACACCGATACGCGATCGGCGCCTGCGTCCGCGAGCGCGCCGAGCAAATCGTCCAACTGCGACGTGGCATCGGTCAGCAACGGCAGCAGCGGCGCGATCTGTACGTGCGGCGCGAGACCCGCGTCGGCGAGCTTTCGGACGGTCTCGATCCGCTTCGCAGGCGACGACCCTTGAGGATCCGCCCGCCGACACAGGTCGACGTCCATGGCGGGCACCGTGACGATCACGGTGGTCGGGACCGCGTGGCGCACCACGCGCAGCAGCGACAGATCGCGCAGGACGAGTTCGGATCCCGTATGCAGCGCGAACGGCGTCTGCGACTCGGCGAGCGCGGAGATGACGCCGGGCATCAACCGATACCGGTCTTCGAAGAACCCGTACGGGTCGGTGCCGGACGCGCCGATCGCGACCGTCGACTGACGCCAGGACCGTCGTCGCACCTCTTTCCGGAGGACGGCGGCCGCGTTCAGCATCACCTGCACGTCGTCGCCGTCGCACACCATCGGATCCACCGAGAACTCGTACGGATGCCGCCGATCGCCGGTCACCGATCGCAGCATGGTCGGCGCCAGCATCTCGTGCACCGTGAGTCGTGGAGCCTCGGGGATCCGCAGGGTCCGCACGAGATCGTCCGCGACCAGCCCCGGCAACCCACTCATGGCGAGTATCCGAACACATGTGCGATAGCTGCGTCAAGGGCGTGCCCTATGCATGGCTTACACTCGCGATATGACCGGATCGGCCGCGCCTGCACCCTCGTATCTCGTCGCAGGCCGCTATCGCCTGGTCCGCCAGATCGGGCGTGGCGGCATGGGAGCCGTCTGGCTCGCTCGCGACACCCTGCTCGACCGTGACGTCGCCGTCAAGCAGGTCCTTTCGACGGCGGGCATGTCCGAGGAGGAGTCTCTCACCAACCGTCAGCGCGCGATGCGCGAGGGCCGGCTCGCCGCCCGATTGTCGCACCGCAATGCGATCGGGATGCACGACGTCGCACTCGACGGCGAGGACCCGTGGCTGGTGATGGAGTACCTGCCGTCGCACAGCGTGGCCGACGTGCTGCGCGACAACAACACGATCGCGCCGATCGAGGCCGCTCAGATCGCGGCGCAGGTGGCCGACGCGATTGCCGAGGCGCACGCGTCGGGCATCATCCACCGGGACATCAAGCCGGCGAACATCTTGATCGCCAACACCGGCCGCAGCGTGGGACTGGTGAAGATCACCGATTTCGGCATCTCGCGCGCCAAGGACGACGTCTCGCTGACTCAGACCGGCATCGTCACCGGCACACCTGCGTATTTCGCGCCGGAGGTGGCGCGCGGCGACGAGCCGGGCGAGGCCTCGGACGTCTACTCGCTGGGCGCCACGCTGTACACGATGGTGGAGGGCCGTCCTCCGTACGGCGACGCCGACAATTACATCGCGACGCTGCACCGTGCCGCGAGCGCGCAGATCGATCCGCCGAGGCGCGCTGGCGCGCTGGAACCGGTCATGTTGCAGTTGCTCGAGCCGGCCCCTGCCGCCCGACCAACCATGTCGGAGGCTCGTGATCTACTCGTCCAGTACGCGGCCGGAACGCTCGGCACCACAGAGAAGGTGCTGACCGGTCTCATCTCGACCAAGCCGCAGCGGGCGGTGCCCGCTCGCGAGACGATCATCCCGTCGAACCCCGGACAGTCGACGCCCGGTTACGCGCCGACTATGAGCCGGACGCCTCCCCCGAACACGCATCCGCCGACGCGTGTGGCTCCGACGACGAGCGGCTACGCCCCGCGCGCCACCCCGGAGCCGATGCCGTATCCGTCCAACCCATCGAACCCTTCGATGGGTTATGCACCCGCGCAGCAGCAGGGCTACGACCCGTACTCCGGTTACTACCAGCAGCCTCCCCAACAGAGCAGCAATCTCGGCCTCGCCGTCGCGATCTTCGCGCTGCTGGTTCTGTTGACGGTGATAATTGCCGTCATCATCGTGCTGACGGTGTAGGTCGTTCGCGTTTGCCAGACCGCACGATTTCAACCGCGGACTGCAGTTTTCAATACATCGCCGATATACGTGGGCTCGTAGCATGCAGATCATGCGTGTATTAGTTGTCGAGGACGAGCTCTACATGGCCGAGGCTATCCGCGATGGACTGAGGCTGGAAGCCATCGCAGCCGATATCGCCGGCAACGGCGACACTGCTCTGGAGTTGTTAGACGTTAACGCATACGACATCGCTGTTCTCGATCGTGATATCCCCGGCCCTTCCGGCGACGCAGTTGCTCGACGTATCGTCGCGTCGGGCAGTGGCATGCCGATCCTCATGCTGACCGCAGCCGACCGACTAGACGACAAGGCGTCCGGATTCGAGCTCGGCGCGGACGATTACCTCACGAAACCGTTCGATCTCAAAGAACTCGTTCTCAGGCTGCGCGCGCTCGACCGAAGGCGCGTCCACAGTCGGCCGCCGGTGCGGGAGATCGCCGGCTTGCGGTTAGATCCGTTCCGCCGAGAGGTCTACCGAGGAGGGCAGTATGTGGCGCTCACTCGGAAACAGTTCGCGGTGCTAGAGGTCCTCGTTGCTGCCGAAGGCGGGGTGATCAGCGCCGAGGAGTTGCTGGAGCGGGCGTGGGACGAGAACGCTGACCCGTTCACGAACGCAGTGCGCATAACCGTCTCGGCGTTGAGGCGGAGGCTGGGCGAACCGTGGGTTATCGCCACTGTGCCGGGCGTCGGATACCGTATCGACACCGCCGCAGACGTCAGCGACGGAGACGGCGGTGGCTAGGGCGCCGGGACTGAGCGTTCGCCTCAAGCTCACCCTCAGTTATGCGAGCTTCCTCGTGCTCGCAGGCGTACTACTCCTCGCAGCGGTCTGGGTGTTCCTCCTGCGAGGACGCTCTACGGCGTTCCAGTTCCCCACCCTTGCCGACTTCGGTCGGGTATTCGACCCCAGCAATTTCGGCCCAGTGGTGTTCGTCCCCGCAGCAATTATGCTGCTCGGATTCTTGCTGGTGTTCGGCCTTGTGGGCGGTTGGATTCTTGCAGGACGGATGCTTGCACCATTGACCCGGATCTCGAACGCCGCACGAAAGGCCCAGGACGGGGCGCTGTCATTCCGAATCGGGATGGAGGGACGTAAGGACGAGTTCCGCGACCTCGCTGATGCGTTCGACGCCATGCTCGCTCAACTCGAAATCCGGGACGCCGAGCAACAGAGGTTCGCGGCCAACGCCTCCCACGAACTGCGCACCCCGCTCGCGATCACGCAAACGCTTCTCGACGTCGCGCTGAACGATCCCGATCGCGAGGACAGTCAGCTCGATCAACGCCTTCGTATGGTCAACACTCGAGCGATCGAACTCACCGAGGCGCTCCTCTTGCTCAGTCGTGTTGACCAGAGGGCTTTTGAGCGTCGCCAGGTCGATCTGGCCCTTATCGCCGACGAAGCCATCGAGACGTTGCTTCCGCTCGCAGAGAAGCATGGCGTCGCCATAGAGACAGACTTGAATCCGACACCGTGTCACGGGTCCCATACGCTGCTGCTGCAATTGGCGACGAACCTTCTACACAACGCGATCGTCCACAACATGCGCAACGACGGCCGTGTCCGCATTGGCACCGCCACTGACTCTGTCACCGCACAGCTCACGTTCGAGAACACCGGCATCGAGCTCGACCCCAGCGTGATCTCCACGCTCGTCGAGCCGTTCCAGCGCGGCACTGAGCGCGTCGGCGGCGACCATGTGGGTGCCGGTCTCGGGCTGGCGATCGCTAACCGGATCGCCCAAGCCCACGATGGAGACCTCTCCCTCAGGCCGCGTTCCGATGGCGGACTGTGCAGCACAGTACGACTACCTGCCACCGCCCGATCAGACTCCTAACCACAAGGTCACAGCACCCGCAAGTGCTAGCTACAGGGCCTTCGACGTCTCTCTCGCGTGATTGTGGCGAGCACGTGCCGGGCCAGGGCCGCGTCGGCATCGGGTGCGCCCGCCGCCGATGCCCGCGCTGACATCGCGGCGATCTGCTCGGGGTCAGTGAGCACCGGGATGAGATCGGTCTCAATCCACGCCGGGTCAAACTCACTGTTATCGACGAGCAGTGCCCCGCCACCAGCAACGATCGGCTCAGCATTCAACGCTTGTTCACCTCCGCGCTGGGGCAGCGGGACGTACGTGGCGGGCATTCCGACAGCGGATAGCTCCGCGCACGTCATCGCTCCGGAGCGGCAGACGGTGAAGTCTGCCGCGGCATAGGCGTACCGCATCTCATCGACGTAGTCGACTACGACATAAGGGGGATCAGACGGCTGTCCGGCGGGAACCTGGACGATGCGGCGAGACCCGGTGATGTGGAGGACCTGTATGTCGGCCGCTCGTAATGCTGCGGCCGCACCGGAGACCGCGGCGTTGATCGTCCCCGCACCTTGGGAACCGCCGGTGACCAGCAGGACGACCCCATCGTCTCGCAGCCCGAACCGACGCCGGGCCGCACTGCGCAGTGCGCGTCGGTCGAGTCCGGTGATCGAGGGCCGCATCGGAATGCCGAGCGGGATGGCGTGTGGCAGGCGGACACCTCCGGTGGCGGTGAAGACATGCGTTGTCATGCGGGCTGCAACCCGGTTGGCCAGCCCAGGCCGGGCGTTCGCCTCATGGACGACGATCGGTAATCGGCGTCGCCGGGCGGCCGCATACGCGGGCAGTGCGACATACCCGCCGAAACCTACGACGATCTCCGCACGCGACCGATCGAGTACTGCGCCGGCGACTCGAATCGAGTCGAGAAGTCTGCTCGGGGTCCGAAATAGGTCTGTGTCGATTTTGCGCGACAACGGTACCGGCGGGATCAGTTCGAGTGGGTAGCCACGGGCGGGAATGAGCGTGGTGTCTAGTCCGCGGACCGTGCCTAGAGCTGTGATCTCAGTCGTGGGATCCAACCTCCGCAGCGCGTCGGCGAGGTTCATCGCAGGCTCGATATGGCCCGCCGAGTGACCGCCGGCGACGACCACGCGGGGTGCGGGTTCGCCGATCACGAGACGCCCCGGATGATGATGCCCCGGTCTGCGTGAAAGCGCTCGAATTCGTGGACGGGTAGCGATGCGGACTCTGAGTTGTGGGAGTACCCCGAAGGGTTGTGGAACCGCACCGTGCCATCGTCGACCGCATATACCAGCACGAGGTGGCCGCCACGCTGCGGCTTCGGGGTGTCGGGGTCACGAATCTCAGGAGACACCGACGCGATCATCACCTGCCCTGGCTCGAGGCTTCGCCCTGATACGTGGATCGACGTATGCTCGACCAACTCGCAGTCGAATCCGAACTCGGAACTGACCCAGGACATGAATGGCCGGTATATGAGCCCGTGAACTATTCCGGACGAATCCACCGTGTAGCAGCCCCAGTCGTATGCTTCCGCGAGAAGGTCTCCCATCGTCCTGCGTACGTTTGTCCAACCGTGGAGCAGCGACTGTAGACACGCCAACCCGCAGACTTTCCGGGACCAGAAGAGGTACTCATCGCTTGAGTGGTATCCGTCCGCGGCCCAATCATGCCGTAGCGATGGATCAGGACCACCCAGGAAGACTTCCAGTTTGAGCGGGTCGGTACGGCGCATGACGACCGAGTCGTTGTTTCTCAGGTTCCCCCATTGTGAAACACAATGAAGACCCCGGTCAGATGATGGGAAAGTCGAAGTGTACATCGGGATACGGCTCGTCTCTTAACGTGTAGTGCCACCATTCGAAGTCGTATGGGGCGAAACCGGAATCGTCCATGATGGAACTGAGGTATTCACGGTTGCGGGCCTCTGTTCGTGTGATGCCTCGAGCATGAAGGTGCGAAATGGGGTCCATCAGATCGTGACCGCCGCCCATCTGGGCTAGTTCGTCGGTGGCAAGGTGATAGAGGGTCAAGTCGACCGAACAGCCCCGGCTGTGGCCGGATTTCTCGGCAACGTACCCGTGTTCGACCATCTCGGCCCGGTCGATGTTGGGGTAATGACGCCGTTTTGTTCGACCGTCCTCGGGCAGTTCCGACCAGCGCAGGAAACAGTCGACGGCGCGTTGAGGTCGATACCCGTCCCAGAGAAGCAAGCCGAATCCGGATGCGGCCGCCTTGTCACGTGCTTTCTCCAGAGCCGCGCACAGCGCCCGGGTGCCTACTATGCGGTTCGTAAGGTATCCGTCAACGGGTTTTCCGGTGAAGTTATCCCAGGTCGCATACTTTGCGTCCCACCGGACGGCGGGAACGACGGAGTCGACGTACACGAAGTCCTCGTTCATCGCTTCTTCCCATACATTGTCATTGCGATGAGTCGGTCGATCACATCGCTCAGCGACAGCCCTGAAGCGGCCATCATCCGTGGGTAGCGGCTGTAGGAAGTCATTCCAGGCATCGTGTTGACCTCATTGAGGACCACCTGGCCGTCGTCAGTGAGGAACATGTCGACGCGTGCGATCCCTTTGCAGCCGAGCGCACCATAGATGGTCTTTGCCGTCGCCTGAACGAGGTCCCGTGATGCCTCGGATATGTCGGCCGGAACGATGAAGGTCGCGTTCTCTGACCCCTCCTCGGGCGCGTCCTCCTGGTGAATTCGAAAGAATCCGTGTGACATGTCGACCCGGTCCACTTCTCCGATAGTCAGGCCGAGCCCCTCTCCAAGGACTGCGCAGCCGACCTCGCTACCAGCCACCGCCTCCTCGATCAAGATCTTCGAATCGTACTGTCGCGCTTCGCTCAACGCGTTCGGCAGCTCATCTTCTTCGGTGACCTTGCTGACGCCGAACGACGATCCCGACCGGGCCGGCTTCACGAATACCGGATAACGAAGACGCCCTGGATCGATCTCCTCGCCGTCGGTGATGGTCAGGAACTCTGGAGTGGAGATTCCGGATCTCTTGGCGACGGTATAGGCGAGGGACTTGTCCATACACACTGCTGATCCCTGGACATCGCAGCCGACATATGGGATGCCAGAGAGCTCCAACAGTCCTTGGATCGCGCCGTCTTCGCCATGCTTTCCGTGCAACATGGGCATGACCACGTCGAGATGGACTGTTTCATAGCCTTCGCCATACTGGACCAGGAGACCGTGCGTGCCTGGGTCGGGCGACAATACCGCGGCGCGGGTGTTCTCCTTGTCCCAACCATGGGCAGGAGCGGCACACAACTTCCATTCTCCGCCGGTAGTGATGCCGACCCAGAACGCTTCGTACTTGTCGGTGTCTAGGTTCTTTGCGACCTCTACCGCCGATTTGATGGAGATAGGATGCTCTTCGGAAGCGCCTCCGAAAATTATGGCGACTCGTAATCTGTTCATGCTGTTTTCCCGCTTTCAAAGTTCAGACAGTTGGTGATGCTGTTTTCTACGGTGTCCTTCAACGCGTGATCTGTGTAATAGGCGGAATGCGGAGTGATCAACACATTCGGCAGGCGCTGTAGGTGTGCCAGCAACTGGTGCTTGAGTACTGTGCTGCTGGAGTCTGAGTAGAAGACCCCTTCCTCACCTTCGAGGACATCAAGTGCTGCGCCGGCTAACCGGCCGTCTTCTAGCGCGGCGATCAGAGCTTCGGTATCGAGAAGCGCGCCTCGACCTGTGTTGACTACGTAGGATCCCGGTTTCATTCGCTCGATACGATCGCGATCGAGCAGATGATGAGTGCCGGTGGTGAGCGGGGTGTGGAGCGTGACTATGTCACTCTGATCTATCAGTTCGTCGAGAGCTGTAACTGAAGATGCAGACCGCTCATCATGGGTCAAGATGCGGCAGCCGAATCCGCGTAATCGGTCGATCACTGCGGTCCCGATCCTGCCGGTCCCGATCACGCCGACTGTTAAGTCCCGCAGTTCCTTTCCCCTGCTCCCACTCAGACGGTAATCGTGTGAGTCCGTACGGCGGATAGTGGACTTCATGTGGCGCACGGCCATCAGCATCAACATCAAGGTGTAGTCGGCCACGCCATTTGGCGAGTACGCGACATTGCCGACCGAGATACCGATGCGGCTCGCGTACTCGACGTCGATGTGGTCGTAGCCAACGCTCCTAGTGGAGATGTACTCCACACCGACTCCGCTGAGTGCATGCAGCGTGGCGTCGGTGATCTGATTCTTATGACTCACGCTTATGCAGCGGCTACCGCGAGCAAGTTCGGCGGTCGTTTCATCAACGGTCGCAGCAGTGACGCTCGGCGAGACCCCTAGGCGATCTCCCACCGCCCGGAACAACATCGCTTCGTCGACGTCGCACCCGAAGGCCGTGATCTCCGTAGACGGAGCACTACAACTCGACCTGGCCGTCGGCCGATCGTGGACTCTCGCGGCGCCTGGCCGCGAGTTGGAACTCAGTTCGGTTGAAACCATGTGGTCTAGTCAAGACACCGCGGCGTTGCCAGGACGTATGCATTTCTCGATACACCGACGATATGTTTCCCGAGCGTGACGCTGTCCTCGACATTTCACGTGTCGAGGCTTCTACGGTTGCGGATTCCGGGCCCGCACTATCGGCACGGATCGTCCCGGACATCGGCCGTGACCGGGTCCGGGACCTCACCCCAACTGCCGGTTAACCGCCCACCGGGTCAACGCGTTCCGATTCGACTGCTGGGTCTTGCGCAGCACGTTCGACGCGTGCGTCTCCACGGTCTTCACCGAGATGAACAGTTCCTCGGCGATCTCGCGATAGGTGTAGCCGCGCGCCAGCAGTCGGAGCACTTCGAGTTCGCGTTTGGTAAGCGAGTCGAGCTCGGGGTCCAGATGCGGCTCGGGCACCGCGGATTTTCCGGTGAACGAGTCGAGGACGAATCCGGCCAGTCGGGGGCTGAAGACGGCGTCGCCCTCGGCGACGCGTCGTACGGCATCGGCAAGTTCGCTGCCGTCAATCGTCTTGGTGACGTACCCACGTGCGCCTGCGCGGATGGTGGCGATGACGTCGGTGGCCGCGTCCGACACCGACAGTGCCAGGAACACCGGCGCTTCGGAGCCAAGGGCGTCGGTGACCCCGCGCAGCACTGCGACGCCTCCCCCGCCGGGCATGTGGACGTCGAGCAGGACGACGTCGGGACGGGTCTGCGTGATCTGTGCGATCGCCTCGGCGACGGTCCCCGCGTCGCCGACAACGTCCAACCCGTCCACGCCGGCGAGTTCGGCGCGCACCCCGGAGCGGAACACTCCGTGGTCGTCGACGAGGAATAGACGGTAGGCACTCATGCGATCTCCTGATCGGTCTCGGGTCGGGACTTGTCGGCATGGGACTTGTCTGGGCGGGACTTGTCGGGATCGGCGGCGATCTCCGGGGTCCGCGGCAGCGTGAGGGCGACGTTGGTACCCCGTCCGGGCGTCGACGTGACGCGGGCCGTCCCGCCCGCGCGTTCCATCCGACCGCGGATCGACCGGCTGATGCCCTGCCGATCGGGGTCGACGGTGTCGACGTCGAAGCCGACGCCGCGATCGCGCACGAATACTTCCACTTCGCCGTCAGCCACTTCGCAGTACACGTCGATCTTGTCGGCGCCGGAGTGCTTGGCCGCGTTGACGAGTGCTTCGCGTGCCGCAGCGACCAGTGCGCCCCACGCCCGAGCCCGGGCGGGATCGCGCAGTTCGTCGACGGTCACGTCGCCGACGGTCACCGTCTCGACCTCGGGGCCGTACGTGTCTTCCACCTCGACGGCGACGGCGCTGATCGCGGCGGCGAGCGACTCGTTGGGACGAGCCTTGTCGCTGAACAGCCACTGCCGCAGTTCGCGTTCCTGACTGCGGGCCAGACGTGCGACGGTGTCCGGGCGATCGGCCTGCTTCTGGATGAGGGCAAGCGTCTGCAGGACCGAGTCGTGCAGATGCGAGGCGATCTCCTCGCGCTCGTCGTTGCGGATGCGGGCGGCGCGTTCTTCGTTGAGGGCCCGCCACATCTTCATCCAGACGGGCACGGTGAGCAGCACGCTGCCGACCACTGTCACCAGGACGGCCAACAGGATCGGATTCATGCCGGCGAGCGGCGTGTCGGGCGAGACCACCACGAGCACGAGGCCGCCGATCACGAACAGCGCACCGAACACCACCCGCACCCAGGTGATGAGGCGCGACTGCGACGACGAGATCCCCGTGACGTCGGCCTCGCGCCACACCAGTGACGCGCCGCCGAGGACGAACAGAATGGCGAGCATCGACTGCGCGGGCGCGCTGGTCGCCACCATTCCGTTGGCGGCCAACGCGATGACGCCGATGACGATGAGGCCGTACGCCTGTCGTCGTTCGCGGGGTTCGGCGGCGACCGTGTCGTCGCTCGAGGGGCAGAAGAACCAGAGAAGCGCATACGCGAGGACGCCCGCGCCCGCGAGTGCGGCGAGGACGACGAAGACCACGCGGACCCGGAATACGTCGACGCCGAGGTGATCGGCGACCCCGCCGCACACCCCGGCGACCACCTTGCCGCCGCTGCGACGTTGCAGCCGTGGCCCGGTCCCCATGTGCATCTTCGATTTCATTAGTTCGATAGTGGCACGACGAGGTGGGTCCGCACATCAGGGAACATCTCAGGGTTTAGCCCGATTCACTCCGCGGCGTCGAGCGACAAGATGAATGGCATGAACGCTGCGACTGTCCAAGACATGTGGAACACCAGGCCGGTGCGCCGTCGACACGGCAACACCATCGCCGGCGTGTGTGTCGGCATCGGCGACCGCTACCGCGTCGATCCGACGCTGGTGAAGGTCGCGTTCGTCGTCGCCGCACTGTTCGGCGGCAGCGGCATCATCGCCTACATCGCCGCTGCGGTCGCGTTTCCCGCCGAGGACGAGCGGAATCCGCACCAGGCTCCCCGCGGTGGCCCGCCGTGGATGCGGCATCGCACACCCGGCGGCAATATCCGCTGGATCCCCCTGGCGATCCTCGCGGTCATCGCGATATCGATCATCGGCGCACAGAACTTCTGGGGGTCGAGCGGTCTGCTCGGCGGGCTGCTGTTGGCTGCCGGGTGGTGGCTGCTGTATCAGCGCACGCCGCAGGCGCCGGCCGGAACGTCGGCCGCTCAGTTGGTGGAACCCCATGTCGCGGCGCCGGTTCCCGAGTTCGGCGGAGTGTCGATGACCAAGACGACTGCCCCCGCGGGCGGAGCTCCCGCGGCCGACGACGCTCCGACAGCTCCGCTCGATCACCCGGTCGACGAGCCGCCGAGCTGGGATCCGTTGGGAACTGCGAGGTTCGCGTGGGACCTCCCCGAGCCGACTCCTCCCCCGCAGCCTCCCGCCCCGCGCGTTCCGCGTTCGCCGGTGACGCCGACCTTCCTCGGTCTGGCGGTCATCACGGCGGCTGCCGGCACTGCCGGGAACTTGGCCGGGATCGACTGGTTCACGCCTGGCCGGATCGCGTCGCTCGTGCTCGCGGTGCTCGGCGTCGGGCTGATCGTCTCGTCGTTCGTCCGGCGACGCGGCGGCTCCGGACTCGTCCCGCTCGCCGTGATCGCCGCGGTGGTCACGGTACTGTCGACCGGGCTCGCCGGAGCAGGCAACATCTTCCCGCAGGGCGGTGTCGGTGACCGGACGTGGAATCCGCCCACCGCGGGCGACCTGCACGACGAGTACGGATTGACGGTCGGTTCGTCGACCCTCGATCTGCGTGACATCGGCGACCTGGATCGGGATCGGACGGTCGAGGTCCGCCAAGGTGTCGGCGAGATCAAGATCTACCTGCCCAACGACCTCCGAGTGAGGATGAACTGCAGCGCGGGCGTGGGCGAAGTGAACTGCGCCGACGGCGTCGTCAACCCCGACGCGAAGACCCCGACCCTGACGATCGACGCGCACACCGCGCTCGGCAATGTGGAGACGATCAAATGACCGAGCAGCAGATCACCGAGGCCCCCGAAGGCCGTCGTAACCCTTTCCTCGCAGTCCTCGGCGTCCTGGCCCTGGTGGTCGCCGCCTGGGGCCTCGCCGGCGGTCCCAACATCACCGACTCCGGGGCGGTTCCCTGGACCATTCTGGTGATCGGCCTGGTCGTAGGCGTCGGCCTGGTGGCGAGCGGTATTCGGCGGCGTTAGGCCCCTGCCGGTCGAGCGGAGTCGAGACCCGCCTCCTCCGCCGGTCAAGCCCCCTTTGTCGCAGGTCGAGCGGAGTCGAGACCCCCGCCTCCTCCGCCGGCCGAGCCCCATTTGTTGTTGGTCGAGCGGAGTCGAGACCTCTCCCCACAAACGATCTCGACTCCGTTCGATCAACGTGGGGGGGCAACTCGATCAGCGCCTAACTGCACCAAACGACGAAGCTCATTCCCCGCCGGTCGAGCGAAGTCGAGACCCACGCTTCCGCCGCCGGTCGAGCGAAGTCGAGACCTCACGCTTCCCCCGCCGGTCGAGCGAAGTCGAGACTTCACCCACCCAAAACTGTCACCCCCCAACTGCGCTCCCCATCATGGTGGACGTAGACAAGTGGCGCCTCTGGCAGTTCTTCAATCAGGCAGGCGACCTCGAGTGGATCGGCGTGATGCGCCCGACGGCGCATGCGCGGATCGATCGTCAGAAGGTCTGGACGCTACTCCCCGGCCAGCGTCGTCTGATCGCCAACTGGTTCATCTCGCAGGACCACCAGTTCGAGGAGAGCGAACGACGCTGGGCACACGACTCGATCGACGGTTGGGATTTCCTCGATGCCGCCATCATCGTCCCCGAACCGCCGAAGGTCGACGTCGAGCGACTCTCTCGTCCCGAAGCGGTCCTCACCTTCGACCAGATCGACGACATTCCGCTGCAGAGGCTCATGGGTAAGCGTGAATACGACCGCATTATCAGCGAGCGGGACACGTAGTCGAGCCACTCAGCCGCTCCCCCGTCGGTCGAGCGAAGTCGAGACCCCGTCCACTGATGTGCCAAGTCGTGGAAGGCTTCACGACGGCGCCACTGCGTGTGCTACCGAGCACTCTCCGTGCCGAGATCAGTTCATTCCGCTCCGGTTGAGTCGGTCCGATACTCTTCGGCGGAGCGTGAGCCGCGGCTACAGTGCTGTGATGAAGAGACGCCCGGTCGCCTGTGTCCTCGGAGGGATCTTGCTGCTCACCGGGTGTTCGTCTCAGCGGGCCGTGATAGGTGACCCTGCTTCACTCACCGGAGTCACGATGGTCGCGGGGGATGAGGCGGCCAGTGCTGCGCACCGACTTCAGGTCGCGATTCGCGAGGCGACAAGGGTTATTGAGATCACCGAACGCAACGACGGGAACAACCTGATCGGTCGTCCGAACGGATACACCGCCGCATACGTCATCGAAGACTCGCGCGCCGGGTGTCCGGAGCCTCCTGCCCCGGTTAGCGTCGACTGCGGGGCGATGCTCGAAGAATGGCCTGACGAGGAATCCGCCCGGCGTCGCTCCAACTACATCCAGAAAGTCCGCGAAGACGTACCGATGCTCGTTCAGGAGTACGACACGATCCGCGGGACTCTCTTGCTGCGGGTATCGGGAGAATTGAAGCCCTCAGCCGCCGAGGCATACTCGCGCGTGTTCATGCGGTAGTGGAGTGCATTGCAACTGGACGTGATTCGTTGTCGTCTATCGCCACTCCACAACGCATCATGCCCCGCACTCAAGCGGTGTGAGGCCTGACGATCCAGCTCTACAGAAGTCTCACTCCCACTCAATCGTCCCCGGCGGCTTGCTGGTCACGTCGAGCACGACGCGGTTCACGTCGGGCACCTCATTGGTGATGCGAGTCGAGATGATCTCGAGCGTCTCGTAGGGCACGCGGGTCCAGTCGGCCGTCATCGCGTCTTCGCTCGAGACCGGACGCAGCACGATCGGATGTCCGTAGGTGCGGCCGTCACCCTGCACACCGACACTGCGGACATCGGCTAGGAGAACCACCGGGCACTGCCAGATGGTCCCGTCCAGTCCGGCCGCGGTGAGTTCTTCACGTGCGATCAGGTCGGCCTGGCGAAGCAGATCGAGCCGATCCTTGGTCACTTCACCAACGATGCGAATCGCCAGGCCCGGTCCCGGGAACGGCTGGCGGGCAACCATCTCCTCGGGCAACCCGAGTTCACGTCCGACCGCACGGACCTCGTCCTTGAACAGGAGCCGCAGCGGTTCGACGAGCTTGAACTCGAGATCCTCGGGCAGGCCTCCGACGTTGTGGTGGCTCTTGATGTTGGCGGTGCCGCTGCCGCCGCCGGATTCGACGACGTCCGGGTACAGGGTGCCCTGGACGAGATAGTCGATGGTCTTGCCTTCGGCTGCGCGGTCGCCGAGTGCTTCGGACACGACGTCTTCGAACGACCGGATGAATTCGCGGCCGATGATCTTGCGCTTCTCCTCCGGGTCCGACACTCCCGCGAGGTGCCCGAGGAACGTCTCCTCGGCGTCGACGGTCACCAAACGCGCGCCGGTCGCGGCGACGAAGTCGTTCTGCACCTGTTCGCGCTCGCCCGCCCGGAGTAAACCGTGGTCGACGAACACGCAGGTGAGTCGGTCACCGATCGCGCGCTGCACGAGGGCGCCCGCAACTGCCGAGTCGACACCGCCAGACAGTGCGCAGAGCGCGAGGCCGTCGCCGACCTGCTCGCGCACGTCGTTGATCAACGCTTCGGCGATGTTGGCTGCGGTCCATGTCGGCTTCAGACCGGCGACGTCGTACAGGAAGCGGGTGAGCACTTCCTGGCCGTGCGGGCTGTGCATCACTTCGGGGTGGTACTGGACGCCGGCCATCTGCCGCTCGACGCACTCAAAGGCTGCGACCGGTGCGCCCGGCGTCGACGCGGTCACGTCGAACCCTTCAGGCGGGCTCTGCACGGCGTCGTTGTGGCTCATCCAGACCGGCTGCGTCTCGGGAAGTCCGCGATGGAGCTTACCGTCGCCCGACACAGTCAACGTCGTGCGACCGAACTCGCGTCCGCCGGTATTGGCGACGACGCCGCCGAGCGCGGCAGTCATCTTCTGGAAGCCGTAGCAAATACCGAAGACGGGAATGCCGAGGTCGAAGAACTTCTCGTCGATCGTCGGCGCGCCGTCGGCGTACACCGACGCCGGTCCACCCGACAAGATCAATGCCGCCGGATTCTTCGCAGTGATCTCCTCGAGCGTCGCGTCGTGAGCGACGACCTCCGAGTAGATGCGGGCCTCGCGCACGCGCCGAGCGATGAGCTGGGCGTACTGGGCTCCGAAGTCGACGACGAGGACTGGACGCGGATGGTCGGAGGAAGGGTTCGTCACGGGCGCCAGTCTATCGGTCGCGCAGGAGTGGAAACGACGCCGGTTGATCAGCGTCGATCACACGTCGGGAAGGTCGTTCGCGACCGCGTTCAGCGACCTACCGGTACGTGTGGCTTGTTCCGCGAGCCGACTGTGCACCCGCGGCGCCGTTCGGACGAGGAACTTACCCAAGTACTCGCGTTCTGTTTTTCGACGATTCCGCCACCGACTCAGAATCTACTTCGCTCGAGTTCGACATCCTCGGACGTCACGATTCGCGAACCCCCGGCACTCCGAGGCGACCGACCCAAAGCCCGACTCCCAGTGCGATGTTGTGAATCTTCGCTACTAAAGCCGTCCCTAAGCCCTACCTATAGGAGTTCCCCAAATCGGACAGCCCTAGGTGGACCCGTCTCGCCACGCCTGAACCATCTTGACGAGGCGAGGTGCTGGTTGAGTACGGCCACGGCACGGCGCCGACGTTCGCTGACGAGCTTCGCAAAGCCGGCGAGTGCCTCCCCCGCGACCTCCCGACGGCCATCACGGCCACTGCGCCTACTGATCGGGACTGGTGCACGGGTAGGCGACGCCATTCCTTATCTCAGTACAGAAGTCCATTCGCGCACCGGTCGCCGAGCACTGTCGGTGAATGCCTCGCCTCGCTCAACAGGGCTGGGGCCCTGTAATGTCCCGCATCGTGTTGGGTCACCCGAACGGTCAACACCATGACGCTCCGTGACCCTACGTCAACTCGTAGAGCGTGCCGTGCTTGCTGGTCATGGTCGACTCGATGGACTCAGCCAGGCAGAGTCGCGGATTAGGAGACCGAACTCCACATTGCGGTTCTCCGCGCTGAAGGAGAAGTTCGCGCTAGTGAGCAGAACGACCTCGTGGTCGATCACTATAAATTTGGCGTGGCTGACGACGCGCTTGCCGCCCGGCAGCGCGGCCGACTGAAAGACGTTGGCCTTCGACAGTTGACCCTTGACGTTCGCCGCGTGCCCTTTGTCGCCGTCGACGTAGACGGTGACCACCACGCCGGGCTGCTCGGACGCTTCCTTGAGCACCTTCCATATCTGGGAGGTTCGCTCGAAGTTGTATGTCGCGCACATCTGCATCCACGCGTTCAGGCCGAACGCCAGCGCGATGATCGCGGTCCAGATCTGGTTTTGCGCGAACGAGTGCAGCGGCAGGTTCTGCAGTCCGCAGTCCTTGCTTTGCCGGATGCGGTCCACGCATCGAGCGCGACGGCGGTGCCGCACTTCCAGATCCGCGACTTGCGCGAGCGTGGTGTTGGTCGCGAACGCGGTCAGTCACCACCCGTTCTGGTCGGTGATCCGTAGTTGTGCACCGGGGTGCGGTTTCTCCCGCCGCACGATCACCCGGACCCCGGCGGCCAACCTGTTAGATCGATGCCCCCTGTCAGTTCGGCGACGTCGGCACCCTCGCGACGGGTGCCGTCGCTGTTGTAGGCCCGGGGTCCACGCCTATGTCGGGAGCCGGTCGATGATCGGACTGTCGCAAGAACGATTATCGCTGGTGAGAGTAACTTTCTTCATGCATCGGGCCCGGCGAGTCGAATCCACCAATGGAAGGCCGAGGTTAGCTAGGTGGGGCAGATAGCGCACTCGTCCGGGTGGCCAAGACAGTTCCGCCTCTCGCGATGCCACCAAAGCCTCTCCCGTGAGGGCTTCCAACCCGGCTTCGACACGTCCTTGTCGGCGGCACCTGGTAAACGTATAGCCCTCAGTAGAAAAACACACTGTGGGGGTTTGGTGAGCATCCTAGAACGCCGGAGGGCGAGGACACGCTGGCAGGACGGGGTACGTGCCCTGCACGCAGGCGACAAAGTTCGATCTGGAGACTTGTTCTCTCGTGCTGTTCAGGACGATCCGGGTATGGCCGACGCTTGGCTCGGACTGCACGCTACGACCAACCGCGCGGATGAAGCGTTGACGGCGATGAGTTTGAACATCGGACGATTCGGCGAAGAGCGCCACCGCTCTGGGTACGCGCTCGAGTCGCGGTTCGATGTTGACACGCACATTACGTATTGCCTGCGTACGCACTCACAGTTGGGCTGTGCGGTTGCCGCCAGGCATCTGGACAGACAGGAGTTCACTTCTGCGACCCAGGTGCTCGAGCAGATTCCTGAATCCGATGATCTGACCTGGTATCTCCGCGGTCGCCACGCCTTCCACACCAACAATTCTGATCTTGCGATCCGCGCATTCCGCCTCGCTTCGAGCAATGACAGGTTCCTCAAGGCCGGGTCACGCCTCTACAGCGGCGCATTGCTGATCGAGGCGGGTGTCCTCGGCCCCGCAAAAGCACACCTGGACATTCTCCTGCAGCAGACCTTCGCACCAAGCCTGCACGCCGAGGCGGCGTATTTCCGAGGCCTCGCTGCCCGAGCCGAAGGCGACGAACGCGCAGCCCAAAGGTACTTTGAGTTCGCGTACGTCAGGAATCCGTCACTCGGTGGGCTGAAGGAAGCTATGCAGGCGAACGTCACGCCTGTCGAGGTGTCCCTCAACCGTCCGGATCCCGCAGATACCGACGCGCCTAAGAACAGAAGTCACCCCGTGGACGAACCTCGCGAGACAGTCGACGACGTCCTTGCTGAACTCGACTGTCAGGTGGGTCAAGACGCGATCAAGCAGCAAGCTCGCATGGTTGTCGCGCAGGCGCGCGCGCAGCTCGCACGGCAAGAAGCCAACCTGCCCGCCCAACGATTGACAGGACACTTCGTCTTTTCAGGACCACCTGGAACCGGAAAAACGACGGTGGCTCGGATATTCGCACGTTTGTACAAGGCCCTCGGAATCCTTGATGGAGGCCATGTAGTCGAGGTCGACAGATCTGGACTTATTGGCAAATACCACGGGCACACCGTTGCGCAGACTCAAGCGCAACTCGACAAAGCGATGGGCGGCGTCTTGTTCATCGACGAGGCGTATGCGCTCGCCGGGACCGGATTCACAGACGGTGATCCTTTCGGGGAAGAGGCAATCAACACGCTCCTAAAACGGATGGATGATGACCGTGATCAGATAATCGTGATCGCCGCCGGATATCCCGAACCCATGCAGCGGTTCCTCGAATCCAATCCTGGTCTCCGATCACGTTTCACCACGACAGTCAGCTTTGTGCCGTACTCGTGTGGGGAACTGACGCGGATCGCGGGCGTAATGGCGAGCATGACCGGCAGCAGATTCAGCGCCGACGCCTACGATGCGCTCAAAACCCAGCTCGAACTCATGGAAGTTACAGGTGACTTCAACTCGCCGTCGTTCGGGAATGCACGATTCATCCGTAACGTCGTCGAGGAAGCTAACCGTAGGCGAGACCTGAGGCTGTTTTCCGGAACAGGCGCAACACCGCACGATCGTAATGTACTGGCGACAATTGCCGCAGAAGATGTAGCGTCTGCGTTTGCTGCGACGCCTCGCAGTTGAGAATTGGCACACGGAACACCCCTTCGAAGAACTGCGCCCCTGTCGGGACGTAGTCGAATTTGTCCGCGAGGAAGACGTGGACCCGGAGTCGTCTGCTCCGACGGTTGAGCGGCAACGTACAGATTGAGCGGCTACGCCATTGCTTCTCCCGACGGTGGATCCGTGAATGAGTTTCCCCGCGAGCTACCCATCCCTCACGGCTTCCACGAGCCGCCCGGCTGCCGCGTCGCATGGTTCACGCGGTTGTACAGATTGATGTTCGCGATCGCGACAATCAGCGCGGCGAGCTGCGCTTCGTCGAATTCGTCGGCGGCGCGTTCCCACAGCTCGTCCGACACGGCGTCCGGCTTGTCCGCCAGTCTGGTCAATCCGTCGGTCAGCTCCAGTGCGATACGTTCGGCGTCGGTGAAGTAGGGCATGTCGTGCCATGCGCCGACAGCGAAGAGCTTCTCGTCGCTGACGCCGAGACGACGCGCGATCCGCCAGTGCCCGTCAAGACACGTACTGCACCCGTTGAGCTGGCTGGCGCGCATGTTCACCATCTCGCACAGGTCCTGGGGCAGTCCGGTGTCGGCGACAGCCTTGTGAATCGCCATCAGAGCTTCGTACACGCCGGGCAGCAGCATCAGCGGGTTGGTCATCCGTGCGGTCATGTCAATCTCCTCCTACGGTGTCCCGGCGTGGCGTCGGGTGTCTGGGACGAGGCTGTTGCCCCGTCACACATAAGACGCCGCAGCACGAGAGGATGTGACAGATTCAGACAGAGAATTTCGACAAGGCCCACAAGGCTTGCCACGCGACGAACGGGATACGGCTAGGGAGACCGTCGGGATCCCTTGGCGACAAACGGAACCAGGCCCCGGGGTGGGTACGGTCGAAGCGTGACTCCCCCAACCGGTTACAACAACTCCTCAACAACTACTCCAGGGCGCATTTCGCAGGTCCCTGGCGACCCACAGAGTCGGCAAGCCGCCACGCGCGGTCATCGCGGCGTGGCTCGCCATCCTTCTCGTGCTGCCACTGGCCGGTACAGCCTGCAGCTCCGCGGAGACAGAGACCTCAGCCCTTCGGGAAGACGCCCTACTTCACCTCCCTCGAACAGCGATACAGTGCGCGTGTCGGCGTACGCGCCATCGACACGGCCGACGACTCGACGGTGAGCTACCGATCGATGACGAGATTCGCGTACGCGTCGACGTCGAAGGCACTCCCCAGCGCACTCGTCCTGAAGACGGCGACCGACGCCGAACTCTCTAGAGTCATTCGCTTCTCACCCGACGATCTGCTGTCGTACGCACCCGTGACCTCCCAGCACGTCGGCACCGGAATGACGTTGCACGACCTCGTCGTCGCCGCGGTGCAGTACAGCGACAACACCGCCGCCAACCTCATGACCGCGTTCCTGGGAGGCCCGCGTGCAGTGCAGGACAAGCTGCGCGACATCGGTGACGACACGACGCGCGTCGACCGGATCGAACCGGACCTCAACAGCGCCACCCGCGGTGACGTCCGCGATACGACCACCACTGCCACGATGGCCACGGACCTGAAGGAGTTCGCGCGCGGCTCGCTGCTCGCACGCAAGCGGCGCGACCTCTACAACTCGATCCTCGAAGGCAACACGACCGGAGCCGACTACATCCGCGCAGGCGTCCCGGCGGGATCAGTCGTGGGAGACAAAACCGGGTCCGGAGACTTCGGCACACGAAACGACGTCGCGGTAGTGCGTCCGCCAGGACGCGTTCCGATCGTGCTCGCCGTCTTCACCGATCGTCCCGCCGACCGGTCGGCCAAGAGCGACGACGCGCTCATAACCGACGTGACTAAGCACGTCATGCCGATGCTCGAGGCTTAGACAGCGTTCCGCGGAACGCGGTCTACGAGTACTCGTCAGCTCAGCCGACGATTCAACTCCGCCGACCACTCGGCGCCTTCATACGCGGCTTCTTCGATCCGCCGCCGATACTCGGTCAACCTCTCGATTACCGCATCGTGGACATACGCTTCTGGAGTCTTCTACTCCCGCTCGGCGGACGCCGCAATACGGCGATACTCCTCGGCATCGAACTCAACGGTGAGTGGCGGCATAACCGCTCCCTTCGCAATTGCAGTGACTCCCGACGGTACCGGCGTCGACCACAGCGATCATCCGAATATCTCCGCTGGCCCGAGCTCACGGCCTGTCCAACCCCAGATTCTCCCGAAATGTCGCGCCCTCATATTCGTTCCGGAATACGCCACGCTCGCGGAGTATCGGCACCACGGTCTCCGCGAACACCTCGAAGCCGCCCGGCAGATACGGCGGCATGATGTTGAACCCGTCGGCTGCACCGTGGTCGAACCAGTCGATCATGGTGTCCGCGATCTGCTCCGGTGTACCGGCGACGACGCGGTGCCCACGCGCGCCGGCCAAACGATGTAGCAACTGGCGGAGCGTGGGACGCTCGCGTCGCACGATGTCCGCGTACACCTGCGTGCGCGACTTCTTGTTGTTAGTGACGTCGCCTGCGTCGCCGAACGCTTCTATCGGCACCACGTCGTCAAGATCCAGGTCGTCGAGGTCCACGTATGCGAAGTCTTTGAGTTGGACGAGCCCGAACGCCGGATTCGTCAGCTCATTGAACTCCTGTTCCAGCCGCCGCGCCTCCTCCTCGGTGCTCCCGATGAACGGGCTGAGCCCGGGCAGAATCCTGACGTGATCCGGATTCCGGCCCAGCCTTGCGGCCTTTGACTTGATGTCCCGGTAGAACGCCTGCGCGTCACCGATCTGCTGTTGCGCGGTGAAGATCGCCTCAGCGTGCCGGGCGGCGAAATCGCGACCGTGATCGGACGAGCCGGCCTGCACCAGAACCGGATACCCCTGCGGCGGCCTCGGTGTCGTAAGCGCGCCGGCGACTTTCACGTGCTCACCGTCGACGCAGGGAGGGTGGATTTTCGCCGGATCCACGTACCGTCCGGCGGCGCGATCGAGGACGACGGCGTCGTCGTCCCACGAATCCCACAGCGCCTTGATCGCCCGCAGATACTCCTCGGCGCGCTCGTAGCGGAGGCCTGCGTCCGGGTTACCGGCCAGACCGAAGTTCCGTGCGGCCGCAGGCGAATCGGTCGTGACGATGTTCCACCCCGCTCGCCCACGCGACAGGTGGTCGAGCGTCGCGAACGCCCGCGCCAACTGCCACGGATACGAGTACGTGGTCGACGCCGTGGCGATGAGACCGATGTGCTCGGTGGCGCCGGCGACCGCCGCCAATGTGATCAGCGGATCCAACCGCCCTGCGGCGTTGAACTCGATGTTGTCGTCGAGCTTCGGAATGTCGGCGAGGAAAACGGCGTCGAACGCGGCTGCCTCCGCAGCCCGCGCCAGATCGATGTAGAACCCCGCATCGAACATCCGCTCCGGCATTGACGCCGGATGACGCCAGGCCGCCTCGTGGTGACCCGACGACAGGATGAACAGATTCAGATTGAGTTGCCGACGGTCGGCCATGAAGAGCTTTTCTCTCGGTTGCGCAGTGGGATCAGAAGTACGTGTTGTCCGGCAGCTCGACACCGTTTACCAGCAGTTCTCCGATCGCCCGGTTCTTGAAACGTGTCGGATTGTGCGAGGCGACGGTCCTAATGTTCCGCCAGTGTCGATCCAGGTTGGCCGACCGCTTCACGGCGGACGCTCCCCCGACGTCGAACAACAGGGTTGCGGCACGCAACGCCAACTCGTCGACCACCACCTGTGCCTGCGATGCCCGCAGCGCGGCCTCGTGCACAACAGCGGAGTCGGCGGCCCCATCGACGGCGGAGTCGGAGATCCGACCCAGCACATGGGCGGCTTCGAGAACGATAGACCGGGTCGCATCGGCCAGCGAGACGATCTCGCCGATCACCTCGAGCAGCACCGGATCCTCACGGGGCAGGTCCGCGGAACCGTGAGTGAAGCTGCGTTTGCGGCTGATGATCAATGCGGCCGCGTCATCGGCGACAGCCAACGCGTTACCGGCGACGACGGCGTTCAGATAGTGCTGATAGAGCGGTCCCACATGCCACCGGCCGAGCGTGCTCAGATCCTCAGGCGGCAACGCGACCTCGTCTGTCTCGACGAAGACACCGTCAAATCGGGTGGTTCCGGTACCGGTCAGCGTCTGGCCGAAGCCGTCCCAGTCGTCTTCGACGGTGAGACCGTCGCGGTCGAGGGTGATCAACGCCTGTACGGGCACTCCATCCGCGGTGACACCAGTAACGAAGGTGTGCTCGGCGTACAGCGTGCCCGTCGAGTAGTACTTGACGCCGTCGACGCGGTAGCCGCCGTCTACCGGAGTGAACGTCGTCGACTTCGCGAAGTCACCGGCGTGTTTGGCGCCGAGTTCGTTGTTGCCGTTGCCGATCAACTCGCCTGCCGCGACACGTTCGATCCATCGCCGACGGCGCGCGCTGTCCGGCCAGAGAAGGATGTCTTCGACGGTTCCGAAGTGAGCACGTAGCAGGTGGCCGAGGTTCGAGTCGGCGCGGCTGAGCCGGATCACCAGGTCGATGAGCTCGCGGAGCGACGCTCCCCCGCCGCCGTCCTCGACGGGCAATCGGTAGGCGCCGACGCGCGCGGCTTTGAGCCACGCGACCTGCTCGTGGGGAGCGGTGTCGGTGCGTTCCCGCTCGAACGTGCCCTCGGCGATCCGATCGATGAGCGCATCCAACTCGGGTGAACCCGGACGGACGGCGTGGCTGAGAGTCGTGGTCACTGGTCCTCACCTGCCCGCGCGAGCAGGTCGAGCACACCGGCGGCGATCGCCTTCGGCTGATCCTCCTGTACGAAATGCACCCCGGCGCCGCCGTCTCGGACCTCCAGCGCAGCGACATTATCCTTCGCCCACTGCAGAATGCCGGGGGTGACGAGGAACCCGGGCTCGAAGGTCAGAAGAAGCTTCGGGACGTCGTTACTGGTGGTAAGCCACTCCACGTTGGCTTCGAGGAAGTCCACCGACGACGCGGGAACGCCGTCGATCGGCAGATTGCGTGGGAACTTGATCAGATGGCCGCGACCCTCCGCCGTCGGGAACGGCGCGAGGTATACGGCCAGCGATTCCTCCGACGGTGGGTTCAAGAATGCGCCGGGCAGCACCTGGGTGAGGAACAGGTTGTCCTCGACGACGAACTTCTCGCCATCGCCCGGGGTACGTATCAGCTGCTGAGCCTGCACAAACGGCTCCGGGAGATCCGCGGACTCGATGTCGCGAATCACCGGCTCCGCGAGGAGGACGGCCTTCACGCGGTCGGGATGCCGCGAGGCCCAGGCGACGCCGAACGCGGCACCGTAATCCTGGACCACCAGCGTGACGTTTCGCAGATCGAGCGCGTCGAACCACGCTTCGAGATAGCGGAGGTGGTCGTCGAGTTCGTACGCGATATCGGGACGTCCCGAGTCACCGAACCCGATGAGGTCCGGAGCGAGGAGCCGACCGCGGCCGGTGAGCTCGGCGAACACATGCCGCCAGAGGTACGAGCTGGTGGGGCTGCCGTGCAGAAAGACGATCGGATCGCCGTCGCCCGATTCGACATGATGAATGTGGGAGTCGAGCACTGCGGTGTCCACGTGGCGGGCACCATCACCGAACTCGTCGAGTGGGATGGTACGGATCGCTTCGGTCATGGGAGGTTCCTTTGCGGGTCGGTCAGAAGTAGGTGTTGTCGGGGAGCTCGGCGTCGTTGATGACGTGGTCACCGATCACCTGAGCTTTGAGTCGGGTCGGGTTGTGCGACGCCAAGGTCCGAATGTTGCGCCAGTGCCGATCCAGGTTGGCGCTGCTGCGGGTAGCCGACGCGCCGCCGACGTCGAACAGCGCGGTCGCAGCGTCCAACGCGAGCCGGTCGACGACGACCTTTGCCTCGGCCGCCCGCAGTCCCGCCCGCTCGCCGACGCCGCTGTCGAAACGTCCGGCGGTCAGCTCCGCGTCGGCCTCGTCGAGATACGCGGCGACGTCGAGCACGATCGACCGCGCGGCGTACGCCTTGGACGCGATGTCGCCGACCTGCGCGAGCAGCACCGGTTCGTTGCGCGGCAGTTCGGCGGTGCCGTGCGTGATGTTGCGGGTCCGCGCCTGGAGCACCGCGACGGCGTCGTCGCGAGCTGCTTCGAGGTTCCCGACGATCACGGCGGTCAGATACAGCTGCAAGAATGCGCCGAGAGCGAGGCGGGGAGGCGGCTCGGTTCCAGCGACGCCCACCTCTGCCGCGAGTGCCGGCGTGTTCTCGAAGTGTGTCGTGCCGCTGCCGCTCGCCTGTTGGCCGAAGCCGTCCCAGTCGTCGACGACGGTGATCCCGTCGCGGTCGAGTGGTACGACGGCGCTCGCGGGCAGACCGTCCGGGGTCACTCCCCACACCCACACACGGTCGGCGTAGAGGGTGCCCGTCGAATAGAACTTGGTGCCGGTGATCCGCCAGTCGTCGCCGTCCGGAGTGAATGTGGTCGACAGTCCGGCGAAGTCACCCGAATGTGCTCCGGCGGGTTCGGTGATCGCGTTGCCGACGATCTCGCCTCGGGCGAGCACCGCGAACGCCGCTCGTGCCGCGTCCTCGGGAACGAAGCGGAGTTGCTCGCCATATCCGAAGTGCGCGCGCAGCGCTTGTGCGAGGTTCGAGTCGGCGCGAGCGAGCTCGATCAGGTTCTCGAAGAACTCTCGGAGCGTGGCTCCGTGACCGCCGTGCTCGACGGGGACACGCAATCCGAGGATGCCGGATGCTTTGATCTGGTCGACGAGGTCGTGGGGGCGTTCGGCGGAACGCTCGCGTTCGGCGGCGCCGTCCCGCAGGGCGTCGAACAGTGCAGTGAAGCCCTGGGCGGGCGCGGATTGAGTCGTTGTCACGCCAGCAAACGTAATAGCGTCACACGCCGCACGACTGGTTCCGACCTCAGCGCGGACATCACCCCTTGCGTCTACGAGAGCGGAGAGCTATAGACCGTCCGTCGACCTGATTGCAGAGTCGTTACCAGCAGATACGACGTGCCGGCTCGTTCGAGGATCGCCGCTAATCGGCGCCGTGACGGAGGTCGAGACGGGCCAGAATCAGCCGGGTTTCAATGCGTCGCCGACCTGCCGGAGTCCATCGCACGCCTTAACGTCGTGCACGATGCGAGTACCGGATTAGCACTGGATTCGGAAGTCGCCGGAGATGAGGCATTCTGAAACGCGTCGGAGAGTCTGCGGTGCATCGTGGAGCGATGTGTCGAGGACGTGTGCCTCGTACTCGCCGAGATCGGCGAACTGGTCCCACATCGCGATGACTGGGTCTCGGTCAGTGAGTGCGTCGTGCGCCGTTCTTTCCTGCGCACGCGCGAGTGTGGTCTCGCGGTCGGGGCGAAGGATCACGTAGTGGACGTCGACGTCGGACGAGTGGCCGCGGAAGTGATCGAGCATCCACGGTCCGACGATCCCGTCCACGATCGTCGTGTAGCCGCCTGCGGCGTACGTGAAAGCAGCACCCGCGATCACGTCGAGGACGGTGTCGTTCTGTGTCGCCGATTCGGGTTGATACGGCGGGATCGCACCGGCGACGATGTAGTGCCAGAAGTCGTCCGTGTGCAGGTGGACGCCGAGGTCGTACACGCGCGCCAGCGGGGCCGCGACGGTGCTCTTTCCCGCTCCCGGCGGTCCGGTCAGAATGACAACGGATCCGGTCATCGACCATCGCTCCCCTCGGCCTCGGCGGGACGGGACGGCGCGGAGGTCGAGGCGCCGTCTGTGTCCCGGACCATGTGCAGGAGCGGGTACGGGCGTCCGGCGTCGTCGTATGGGCTGCGCGCCGATACGGTGAAACCGCGGCTTTCGTAAAACGCGACGGCCGACGGATTCTGCTCGTTCACGTCCACCTGCGTCACACCGTGGTGCGTGATCGCATGCGCGACGAGACTGCTACCCACGCCCCGTCCACGAGCGGCATCGGTCACGAACAGCATCTCGATTCTGCGATCGAGCAGGCCGGAGAATCCGACCGGAGAACCACCCGCCTCGGCCACATAGATCTCTACCTGTGGGAAATAGTCTGTCGCGAGGAGCGCCATGATCTCGTCACGATCGGTGTCTGCAAGGAAGTCGTGCGTCGCATCGACGGCGCTCCGCCAGATCTGTTGAAGAAGCGGATACTCGACGGGGCCGCGTGTACGACGGATGCGGACCTCGGACTCGCCCATGCCTGCTCTCCTCACCGATCGCAACCGGGAACCAACCCTTCCGAGCGGCGTACGCATTGTCAATCGAGTTTCGGGAGTCCGGGGGCCGGCGTCGACTCCGTTTACACCTTCCGGAAGCCCACGACGTCACTGAGCCGCACCAGTTCTTCCGCCCCGAGCGCCGCCAGCGGACCACGCACTCCCGGGGCGTCTCCAGTCCCGCCCGCGACCATCTGCGCGGCCCCACTCAACAGGCCGGCGGTCATCGCGTACGGTTCCGGCCCGTCCATCACGAGCTCCGCCGACACACCACCATCGGCATCGAGCGCCCTGCCGACGACGACGGTCCGCGCCGGCTGACTCGGGAAACGTTCCTTGAACGGCATGCGCTCGGCGGCCGCGGCGACTACGCGCTGCGAGATGCCACTGGTCAGCAACGGGCCGCCGAGCCGGGTCGCATAGTGCACGGGTGCCACGGCCGGCCCGAACCAGCCGAGTCCGACGTCCACGCTGCGAATATTCGGCAGCACCTCAGGCAGACCGAAGTGTTCGGATCCGCCGATCGACAGACCGTTGAGACGATGCCCGTCGACGGCGAATCGCAGCAAGCTCATGCCCGAACGCTGTCTCTCGAGACCGAACCTGTCGTCCGACCGGCCGCGGAAAGCGAACGCGGTCTCGGCCAAGACTTTGAACGCCGACTCCCGTGTCCCCGGAGTCGTCACGTCGGGCAAGTTGCGCAACTTCAGCGGCCGGTACGCGCCACGACTCCCCTGCATCAAGAAGTAGCCGACCTCCACGCCCACCGCGTCCGCCCCTGCGTCCTGCGCGACAAGCCAGCCCGCGACATTGCCCGGCACATAGTCGTAACCGAAGGCGGGCACGAGCAGCGCTCCGGTCTCGCGTGCGCGGGCGTCCAACTCCCGGAACATCCACTCGATGAACGGCGGCTCCCCCGTCGAATCGAAGTAGACGGCGCCGACCCGAGCGACGCTGCGTGCAACCTCCTTGCCCAGATCACCGAACGGACCCACCGTCGAGATCACGACATCGTCGCCCGTCAGCAAAGAATCGAGCGCGCCGGGCGCCGCCGTGTCCGCTTCGACGATTCGACACCCGATACCTGACACGTCCGCCTGAGCCTGCAGCCGCTCACGACTACGCCCGACCAGCACGACGTCGAGACCGTCGTCCGCCGCGAGTTCGTTCAGGACGCGCGACCCGGTGTAGCCGGTCGCACCGAGCAGAATGATCCGACGCATCGTGCGTTCTCCCAACAGGTGAATCTGTGACTGAAAGTAACGTACACGGACCGCACTCGGCGGAGCCTCTCACGCGAGATCGCTCTTCAAAGCCGACGACCGGCCTGCACGCGCAGTACCTCTTCGGGTTGCCGGAGCCCTGGTCGAAGACCCGAAGACACGGTCTCGACAGACAGTCGGGAACCGATCACCATTTCATCCGTACAGCGGACAAATGCAGAGCGCTGACCTGCATATTCTCGTTCACCGACTCCTTCAGCACCCCCCATCAGGCACCTGCCGACACCGGTTCCTGTCACCCCTCGGGCATAGATTCCGGCTACACAGACAAATCGGAATCGAGGCTCGAAATGAATCCCCTACAGCCAGGCGAGCCGACTCGCCTGAACGCCACAGGGCCGTTGGCGCACGCCACGCCTGAGTCCTTTGCAGCGTCCACGCCCGCGGGCGACCCGAACCCGACGTTCCAGACCGTCGGACAGCCCGCAACACGAAAGTCACGGCGAACGATCGTCCTGGGCGCGTTCGTGGCACTTCTTCTTGCTGTCGGCTGCGGAGCCATCGGGTTCGCCTGGGGGTCGCACAGTGGCGACGCGCCTACCGTGGCGAAAGCGGCTGCCGTCGACACAACCACGGAGACAACGGAGACAACATCCGAAGCGACCCCGTTGACCCCTGCAGACTTTTCGTTGTCAGTACTGACGGAAGAGCAGAAATGTTTCGGGTCGGCCGGGTGTCTGGTGACGATCTCCCTCACGCCGACGTTCAACGGTTTCACGTCGACTCTCGAAGGCCGCTCGTTCAAGGTCCTATACGAGATTCAAGGAGGCGAGGAACCCATCCTCGACCGCTTCACAATGACAGGCACACGAGTATCGATCGACGAAACCCTGTCTGTCGAGACCGCATCCAGCGAGGCCGTCATCACGGCCGAAGTCACCCAGGTCATCGAGACCACCTACGACGGATGAGTGGGGCTCACGCGCCCGTCTCGGCGGGCCGTGACCGGACCCCCGCGACGACGCGTGCGGACGAATTGGCGGCTGTGGCGGTTCAGCCGGTGCCGCGAGGCGAAAGCCGTTGCACAGCTTGGCATGCACCATTTGGTGGCGCTCCTGCCACTCATGGGTACGGTCGAGATGCAACCAGTTAGGAGACCGATGAGCCGCAAGAACGACAAGCCGTCCTACGCCATGATCGCGACATGGCTTGCCGTCGCGCTTCTGCTGCCATTGGTCGCGACCGCGTGCGGATCCACGACGGAGTCAGCGCCGTCCACACTCCGGGACGACGCCTACTTCGCCTCCCTGGAGCAGCGGTACGGGGCCCGCATCGGCGTGCACGCCATCGACACCGGCGACGACACGACGCTGAGCTACCGATCCTCGACACGGTTCGCGTACGCATCGACGTCGAAAGCGCTCACCAGTGCGCTCGTTTTGCAGACAGCGAGCGACGCCGACCTCTCGAAGATTGTCCGCTACTCCCCCGACGACCTGTTGTCGTACGCGCCGGTCACCTCACAACACGTGGATACGGGGATGACGTTGCACGACATCATCGTCGCCGCGGTGCAGTACAGCGATAACACTGCCGCCAACCTCCTGACGTCATTCCTGGGTGGGCCCGCGGCCGTCCAGGCGAAACTCCGCGAGATCGGTGACGACACGACTCGCGTCGACCGAATCGAACCGGACCTCAACAGCGCGATCCGCGGCGATGCACGCGATACGACGACGGCGGCCGCGATGGCCACGGACCTGAAGACATTCGCACTCGGATCCCTTCTCCCCGAGCCGCGACGCGACCTGTACAACAGGATCCTCGAAGGAAACACCACCGGCGCCGACTACATCCGAGCAGGCGTACCCGAGGGATCCGTCGTGGGAGACAAGACCGGGTCCGGAGACTTCGGCACCCGGAACGACGTCGCGGTGGTGCGGCCTCCGGGACGGGCACCGATCGTGCTCGCCATCTTCACCGACCGACCCGGCGATCAATCCGCCCAGAGCGACGACTCGCTCATCGCCGACGTGACGAGGCACGTCATGCCGATGATCGAGGCGTAGACCGCGTTCCGCGGAACGCGGTCTACGCCCACTCGGCGATACCTGATGCGGTCACCGCCCTCGTTCGAACCGTTCATGATCCGAACGGCTCCAACGCGAACCGGCCCCACGCGAGAAATGCGAAGGCCAGCAGGTACGCGGTGTCGCCGGCCATGAGCGCCCACTCCTGGCGACGGAACCTCGTCGTCGCGGCTCCCGCCATCACCAGCATGAGCCCGCACGCCGCGATCGGCGACAACTCCGGGACGATGCCGACGAGTGGCGGAAGGATCAGCCCCACCACGCCGACCAGCTTGATCGTGCCGATTGCCTTCACCTGACCCGCGCTGAAGTCGTCTACCCAATGCTGGCTCGCAGCGGCAGCACGGTACTTCTCCTTGGGCAACATGATCTGGCTGGCCCCGCCGATCGCGTAGGCGACGGCGAGCACTCCCGCGATGATCCACAAAGCGATATTCATGATCGTGTCCTTCCCTCGTTGCGTTTGCCCGCTCGGGCTCGTCAGAGTGGTGACGGATCACAACGACAGAAGGTAACGACCATGCATCCAGACGACCTGTCGACTGCGTTCGAAGAACACCGCTCCCACATGCTGGCGGTCGCGATCCGCGTGCTCGGCTCACGCGCGGACGCCGAAGACGCCGTCCAGGAGGCGTGGCTGCGGTTGGAGCGGCAAGACACTGACCGCATCGACAACCTGGGAGGGTGGCTGACCCGTGTCGTCGGACGCATCTGCATCGACATGCTGCGTAAGCGCACCACCCGAGCCGAGTCGGATCTTGATGACGCCGATCGTGACCCGGTGGTGACCGACGACGTCGACGGTCCCGAGGACACTGCTGTCGCTGCCGAGTCTGTCGGGCTCGCGCTACTCGTCGTCCTGGAGTCCCTGCGCCCTGAAGAGCGTCTCGCCTTTGTCCTCCACGACGTATTCGCCGTGCCGTTCGCCGAGATCGGGCCGATCGCCGGATGCACGCCAGATGCGGCCAAGATGATGGCCAGTCGAGCTAGACGGAAAGTGCAAGGGCGTCCGCA
The DNA here is from genome assembly GCF_052106715.1 of Gordonia sp. (in: high G+C Gram-positive bacteria). Taxonomy (NCBI): domain Bacteria; kingdom Bacillati; phylum Actinomycetota; class Actinomycetes; order Mycobacteriales; family Gordoniaceae; genus Gordonia; species Gordonia sp. (in: high G+C Gram-positive bacteria). The sequence goes on along the minus strand of NZ_JBQEDL010000007.1, from coordinate 31,887 downwards.
GCCGACAGAAGAGGTACGGCAGGGCCGTGCCGTGGTCGACGCCTTCCTCAAAGCTGCACGCGACGGCGACTTCGACGCCCTGCTCCACGTCCTCGACCCTCAAGTGAGTTGGCACCGCCACACCGCCCACGGCGACACCGTGACCGTCGGAGCGAACGAAGTGCTCGAGACGGTGAGACGCGGCGATCCGGGACGCGTTGAGGCGCGCCGGGTCAGCGTGAATGGCAAACCCGGAATCCTCGCGTGGGGCCGGTCCGGACGGCCGATATCTCTCATGTCCTGCACGGTCGTCGATGGGCGGATCACCGATATCGATTCCATCATCGATCCCGCACGATTGGCCGCGATGGACCTGCCGGCGCGCGGCTGACGATCGCACACCTCGTTATCGCGGCCCGGGTCAGTCCGCGTACTTGGTCAACAGTTCCGTGGGTAGGTGACAAGAGTCGTCGGGGAAACGCGCGAGCCGATCCTGATGCTCCTGCGCACTCCGCACGTAATTGGCGAGCTCGAGCACCTCCACCGCTATCCGCTCGGCGTCGTCGCGCGCCGCGATGAACGCTCGAGCCTGGTCGAGGTGAGACGGACTGTCGGAGTACACACCGGTGCGATACTTCTGACCGACGTCCGGCCCCTGCCGGTTCACGCTGTACGGGTCGATGATCTCGAAGAAGTACGCCATCAACTGTGCGACGCTCACCACCGCCGGGTCGAAGCGCGTTCGCACACACTCGGCATAACCGTCGTAGGGGCCGTCGATGGATGGGCTGGCGCCGTTGGCTCGCCCCGCCTCCGTGAAGATCACTCCGGGCAGCGTCGCGATGAACGCCTGGACGCCCCAGAGACAGCCGCCGGCGAAATAGATCTCCTCGCTGCTGTCCGCTACGCCCATAGGGTGATGGTATCGGGGCACGTTAGACGAGGCGCGACGACGCTCGACCAACACATGCCGCTCAGCGAGCGTCGTCGAGCGTCAGGCGGTCAGGCTTGTCAATGAGAGTGTCAAGGCTGCCACGAGTAACCACCGGACGAATCCGCAATACAGGTGGCGAGCTGATCGGATGCCGTTACCTGACCACGCGCTCCCGGCTCGGTGCAGGTCGTGCCCAGCTGCACTGCGGGCCGACTCTGGTGGGTTCTGTCGCGCCATGCGCCGTCCATCCCGCTGCACCCCAGCGTCCCGTCAGGAGACACGTCGCCGAATTCCGCAGGACTGCAAGGCATTCCCTCATATGGCGCTCGCACAACTGTCGTGGTCGGCACCGTCTCGTCCGGCGTCCACGTCGTGTCCGGAGCGACGACCTCCTCCGTCGTGGGTCCCGCAGTCACCGTGGTCGTTGGCGGCGGTGTCAATGGTGCCACCGGAGTCGTACTCGTCGAGTGCGTCGTGATCGCGGCCGTTTCGAGTCCGCTGTCGCTACTCCGGGCGATGTACACGCCGAGTACTGCTGCACCGGCGAGGAGGACCGTGGCCGCCGCGGCGATCGCGAACGCCAGAGCCATACCGGATTTCGGCGACGGGCGGACGACTCCCCCACTGAAAGTGGCCTGGACACCGGGTAGTGAGGACATTGGTGTGTGCGACGACGCCGCGGTCATCGTGTGCGCGAACGCCGGATCTCCGCCGTCGCCCAGCGCAATGCTCAACGCGTCGACGAACGCTCCGCAGGAGGCGTACCGATCGTCCGGGCTCTTGGTCAACACCTTCGCGAAGACAGCGTCAACTGTCGGCGGAACGCCCGGTACGAGGTCACTGGCGCACGGTAGATCCTGGTCGAGGTGCGCCGACAGGACCGACGTAACCGAGTCTCCAGGGTGCGGCGGCCGTCCGGTCAGGAGATGGAATGCCGTACAGCCGAGCGAGTAAATGTCGGCACGGTTGTCGAGTTGTCGTCCCTCGATCGTCTCGGGCGACATGTACTGCACGGTGTCGACAGTCAATTCCGACGCCGCCTCCGCTACGGCCTTCGCGACACCGAAGTCGGCCAGCTTCACCGACTCGATCCGGCCGTCGTCGAGACCGACCAAGATGTTGGCAGGTTTCACGTCGCGGTGCGTCACCTGGCGTTTGCGCCACGCGTGATCGAGGGCTGTACCTGCACCACTGACAAGCGTCCGGACCAGGTCGCGATCGAGCGGGCCGTGTTCGGCAACAAGCCGGCCGGCATCGGTGCCGTCGACGTACTCCATCGAGATCCACAGTCGGCCGTCGAACTCGCCTCGATCGTGCAGCGTGACGATGTTCGGATGGCTGAGTTGCGCGAGCACGTCAGCTTCGCGGCGGAATCGCTCGGCGAAGTCGCCACTTCTCGACACCCCTGCGTCGAGAAGCTTCAGCGCGTCGTGCCGCAGCAGACGTGGGTGCTCTGCGAGGAACACCTGCCCCAGCCCGCCAGTGCCAATGGGACGAATGACGCGATAACCGGCGATTTCTGTGAACTCCACCGGAGGAGTATGCCTGGTGGGATTGTCGGAGGCGCGTGAACGATTCAGGATCGTGTGAACGTATGAACCTCTCGACTCCGCTCGAGGAGCGTGGAGGCTCGACGAGTGCGTGGAGGCTCGACGAGTGTGTGGAGGCTCGAGGAGCGTGGAGGCTCGACGAGTGCGTGGAGGTCGCTCGAGTGCGTGGAGATCGCTCGAGTGCGTGGAGGTCACTCGAGTGCGTGGAGGTCACTCGAGAGCGGGGAGATCGCTCGAGGGAGCGGGGTCGAGACAGCGAACGCCTGTACGTCGTACAGGGGCACTGGACAGGCGGTTGTCCGCACGAAATACGATGACCAGGTGACCAACATCGCCAACGGCACCGCGCCCGCTGCTCGCCCCTGGGCGCTTTCGCTCGCCGACCTCGTGCAGGCGGCCGTGTTCGCTGCGCTCATCGCGGTGCTCGGACTGACGCCCGCCATCAACCTGTCCGCGGGCGTCCCCATCACGCTGCAGAGCTTGGGCGTCATGTTGGCGGGCGCGGTCCTCGGCCCGAAGAAGGGCACGCTGGCCGTCGTCATCTTCATGGTGTTGGCGATCGCCGGCCTGCCGATCCTGTCGGGCGGACGCACCGGCCTCGTGTCCCTGAGCGCACCGACCGCCGGATTCTTCGTCGGCTTCCTCCCCGCCGTCATCGTGATCGGCGTGCTCACCGCGATGATGATGCCCAAGTACAACATCGCGCTCGGCATCGTCGTCAACCTCATCGGTGGTATGGCCGTGCTCTACGCGTGCGGCACCATCGGCCTGATGATCAAGGCCGACATGTCGCTCGGCGCCGCCCTCGCCACCAACGGACCGTTCGTCGCGGGCGACATCGCCAAGGCCGTCGTCGCCGCACTCATCGCGGCTCCTGTGCACCGTGGACGGCCCGGACTCATCGACCCTCTCGGCCGTCGCCGACATGCGTGAGACGTCGATCGTCTTCGACGACGTCGCCCATAGCTTCGGCGACCGCGCTGTGCTGCACGGCATCTCGCTGGACCTGACCCAACGACGCATCGGGGTCGTCGGAGCCAACGGATCGGGAAAGTCGACGTTGGCCCGCATGATCAACGGGCTGATCCTCCCCGATCACGGGACCGTCACCGTCAACGGGCTCGACGTCCGCAAGAGCAAGCGCGCCGTGCGACGTGACGTCGGCTTCATCTTCAGCGACCCCGACCGGCAGATCATCATGCCGACCGTCGCCGAAGACATCGAGCTGTCGCTGTCCCGGACGATCAAAGACAAGGTCGAGCGAAAGAGTCGGGCGCTGTCGGTGCTGTCGGAGTTCGGGCTCGACGGTCACGCCGACCAGCCGGCACATCAGTTGTCCGGCGGGCAGAAACAGTTGCTCGCGTTGGCGTCGGTGATGGTGCTCGGACCGTCGATCCTGGTAGCCGACGAACCCACGACCATGCTGGATCTTCGCAACTCGTTGATGCTGCGGCGGGTGTTCGCGGAGTTGGACGAGCAGTTGGTCGTGCTGTCGCACGACCTGGATTTCCTGAACGACTTCGACCGTGTCCTCGTGATGGACGACGGGCGGGTCGTCGCTGACGACGAACCGGGCGCAGCGTTGGGGTTCTATCGGCGGGCGATGGCGTGATCGGCGTCTACGTCCCCGGACACTCACTCCTTCACCGACTACCTGCCGGACTCAAGTTCGTGGTGCTGGCGGCGTCGATCATCACGATGACATTCGTGGTGCGGACGCCGATGGCAGCGGGAATCGCGGTCGGGGCATCGGTCGTCGCATTCGTAGTCGCATGGGTTCCGGCCAAGCTGGTGTGGGCGCAGATCCGGGGCGTCGTATGGATCCTGACCGCATTGTTCGTCCTGCAATGGATCCTGTCCGACTGGCGCAACGCCGTCGTCGTCTGCTCCATCCTGTTGGCATCCGTGTGCCTGGCCGCCGTCGTCACATTGACCACCCGCACCTCCGACATGCTGTCGGCGCTCAACACAGCACTCTCGCCGTTGGCCCGCGTCGGTGTCCGCACCGACCTCATCGCCATGACCTTCGCGCTGACCATCCGAAGCATCCCGCTCATCGCCGAAGTCTTCACCCAAGTCGATGAAGCTCGCCGCGCACGAGGACTACGGCCTGGACCGCGCGTGCTGTTCGCGCCCGCGATCCTCGCGACGCTCGACACCGCAGACGGCTTCGCTGAGACGTTGGCGGCGCGCGGGCTGGACTGAGGGGCTCGGTTAGTCGCTGGTGGTAGCGGGCGGGAATAGTGCGCGTTCGCTTCTCGTTGAGCGGGGCGGCGGGGGTCTCGACTTCGCTCGACCAGCGGAGAGAAGGGTCGACCAGCGGAGGGAAGGGTCTCGACTTCGCTCGACCGGCGGCGGGAAGGGTCGACCAGCGGAGAGAAGGGTCTCGACTTCGCTCGACCAGCGGAGAGAAGGGTCGACCAGCGGAGAGAAGGGTCTCGACTTCGCTCGACCGGCAGGGGGCGGATGGGATTAAGATAGACAGCGGCTGTTTCATCAGCCGACGGACCGAAGATGTAGAGGAGGACGTGGTGGACAACAGCCGTCACCTGTCCCTCGCTCTGTTCGCACACACGGTTCACCTGCTCACCGATCACTGTCGATAGAGCGCCCGGCCGCAACGGTGCCGCGTCGACTCGTCGACACGGCACGCCCGGCGCTCATGAGCCCTCACCTCACACTCTCGCGAGAATCGTCTCGCGGCCTCTTCATCACATCCCACGCAACATAGGAGTTCCCATGTCTGCCAACGTCTTCGACGATGCAACCGCACTCATCGGCCGGACCCCGCTGGTCCGCCTCAACCGAATCACCGACGGCGCGGAAGCCACCGTCCTCGCCAAGCTCGAGTATTACAACCCCACCAACTCGGTGAAGGACCGCATCGGAGTCGCCATCATCGACGCCGCCGAAACCTCCGGTGACCTGCCCGCAGGGGGCACCATCGTCGAGGCAACCAGCGGCAACACCGGAATCGCCCTCGCGATGGTCGGTGCGGCCCGCGGCTACAACGTCGTCCTGACGATGCCCGAGTCGATGTCGAAAGAACGTCGCGCACTGCTCCGCGCATTCGGCGCCGAGCTCATCCTCACCGCCCCCGCCGACGGCATGGCCGGCGCAGTGAAGGCCGCCGAGCAGGTGGCCTCCGAGCGCCCCGGCGCCGTCCTGGCCCGCCAGTTCGCGAACCCGGCTAACGCGGAGATCCACCGCAAGACCACCGCCGAAGAGATCTGGAACGACACCGACGGCAACGTCGACGCCGTCGTTTCCGGCATCGGCACCGGTGGCACCATCACCGGCATCGGACAGGTCCTCAAGGAGCGCAAGCCCGAGGTGAAGATCTTCGCCGTCGAGCCCGAAGAGTCGGCCATCCTCAACGGCGGCAAGCCGGGCCCGCACAAGATCCAGGGCCTCGGCGCCAACTTCGTCCCCGACGTGCTCGACCGCGACGTATACGACGAGGTCATCGACATCAACATCGACGAGTCGCTCAAGTGGGCGCGCCGCGCAGCCACCGAAGAAGGCCTGCTCGTCGGCATCTCGTCCGGTGCAGCGCTCTCGGCCGCCGTCCAGGTGGCCAAGCGCCCCGAGTTCGCGGGCAAGACCGTCGTCGTCGTACTCCCGGACTTCGGCGAGCGCTACCTGTCCACCGCACTCTTCGAAGGCCTGGTCGACTGATGTCCTCGCTGTCCCGACTCCTGAGCGACCTGCGTGAAGATCTGCTGGTCGCTCAGGAGCGGGATCCTGCGGCGCGGTCCCTTCTCGAGATCGCGCTCGCCTACCCCGGTGTTCACGCCCTCTGGGTGCACCGGGTGTCGCATCGCTTGTGGGCGGCCGGCGGCGTTCTCCGCCTGCCCGCCCGACTGCTGTCACAGTTCTCGAGGTTCCTCACTGGCGTCGAGATCCACCCCGGTGCGGAGATCGGCCGACGCATGTTCATCGACCACGGGATGGGCGTCGTCATCGGCGAGACCACGGTGATCGGCGAAGACGTCGTCATGTTCCACGGCTCCACCCTCGGCGGAGTCAGCATGAGCAAGGGCAAACGCCACCCCACCGTCGGCGACCGCGTCCTCATCGGCGCAGGCGCGAAGGTCCTCGGACCGATCGTTCTCGGCGACGACGCGAAAGTCGGCGCCAATGCTGTCGTCGTCCGCGACGTCGAACCGGGACACGTGGCCGTCGGACTCGCCGCGACATCCAAACCCGGAGCGTCGACGATGGACCCGTACGCGGATCCCGCTTTGTACATCTGACACGCACTACGAGCAGTCGCCTACCAGTCACCGTCGTTCATACAACGAGAGTTAACACGACCGTCGTACCCCGAAATCGGTTGATAGCCCGACGGACGCGGTACTGAAACACAACAGCCATAGTGTTTGTCTTGTCCCGAAAAGGACAGCAGCAGAACGCAATTCGGTGTTCGCATGCTTTTGACGAGAGGAATGCATATGGGATTGGTCGCTGGACTTGTTGGAATCGTCGGAGATGTGCTGCACCTGCTCCTCGGTGGGCTGTAAGACCGAGCACACGCTGACCGCGCCCGCCGCCTCTCACATCGGGAGGCGGCGGGCGCGTCTGTGTCAGATCACTATTCCTGATTCAGCGCCACCGCGGCGCGGAGGCAACGACGCACCGACCGCCACTCTCCGCTCACCGGGCTTACGATAGTCGTCCGAGCCTGGTTGACTGCACGAGTACCGAATTCGAAAGGGACACTCGTGAACCGCAAATGGTTGACCCTGGTCGTGGTCTGCATCAGCACCTTCATGCTGCTGCTCGACGTCACGATCGTGACCGTCGCACTCCCCGACATCGAACGCGACCTCGGGGCGACCTTCACCCAACTCCAATGGATCACCGACGCATACGCGTTGACCCTCGCAGCATTGTTGCTGACGTCGGGTTCGCTCGCCGACCGATTCGGGCGACGCCTCGTGTTCTCCGTCGGCCTCGCCGTCTTCACCGCTGGCTCCGCGCTGTGCGGCGCCGCGAACAGCGCGGAGATGCTGATCGGGGCACGGGCCGCCCAAGGCATCGGCGGCGCCATGTTGTTCGCTACCGGCCTCGCCATCCTCGCTGCGTCGTTCAGCGGGCGCGACCGTGGCATCGCATTCGGCGTCTGGGGCGCCGTGACCGGTATCGCGACGGCCCTCGGCCCGATTCTGGGCGGCGCACTCACCACCGGGATCAGCTGGCGCGGCATCTTCTACGTGAACCTGCCGTTCGGCGTCCTTGCGCTGGTGATGACCTACTTCTTCATGAGCGAATCGAAGGCGCCCTACGCGCGCCGCATCGACTGGGCGGGGATGATCACCTTCACCGTCGGGCTCTTCGCCCTGGTATTCGGCTTCACTGAGGCCGGCGAGAAGTCGTGGACCGACCCCAAGGTCCTCTGGTGCTTCGCGATCGCCGCGGCCCTGCTCATTGCATTCGGGATCATCGAATGGCGGATCCGCGAGCCGATGTTCGACCTCGACCTGTTCCGGGTCCCCACGTTCGTCGGCGGATCGATCGCCGCGTTCTGCATGAACGGGTCGGCGTTCGCGATGATGATGTACCTGGTCCTGTACTTGCAGAACCAACTCGGCCTCAGCGCATTGCAGGCGGGACTGCGCCTGCTGGTGTTCTCCGGTTCGACAATGGTCGTCGCTACTATCGCAGGCCGCCTCACCGAGAAGGTCCCCACTCGCTGGATGATCGGCCCGGGCCTCATCCTGGTCGGCGTGGGACTGTTCCTCATGGGCGGACTCGACGCCGACAGTTCGTGGATCCACCTGATCGCAGGCTTCATCGTGGCAGGTATCGGCGCGGGTCTCGTCAACCCACCGCTCGCCTCCACTGCCGTCGGTGTCGTGACCGTCGACCGGTCCGGAATGGCGTCCGGCATCAACAACACGTTCCGCCAAGTCGGCATCGCCCTCGGGATCGCCGTCTACGGAACGCTGTTCAGCTCGGCCATCGTCGACGGCCTCCGCTCTCGACTCGACGACGGTGCCGCCGCCGTCACCGACCCGAACGCGATCGCCGGAGCCGTCAGCGCAGGTCAACAGTCCGCCGTCGTCGACCATCTGCCCGCGCAATACCGCGGCGACGTGTCCGAGGCCGTCGGCGCGGCGTTCGCCGATTCGCTGAACGACCTGTTCTGGGTCAGCGGCGCGGTCGCCGTGGTGGGCGGATTGGCCGCGATGGCGTTGATCCGACGGAAGGATTTCGCGGCCGTCGGGTGAGCAGGTCTCGACTCCGCTCGACCAGCAGAAATCAAGCGGCCGGCCGATACTATCGCTGGTCGACCGGCGTCGACACCGGGGTGATCGACAGGCGCAGGGCACCGGGAGCGTCGTCGGGGACGACGGGCGACTCCGGCGGAACCGGGGCGACGCGAATGTAGTCGGCTCCCTGATCGGGGCGGGCGTCGACGTGCCCCTTGTTCGGCCACATGGAGATAGCGCGCTCGGCCTGCGCACAGATCGACAACGACGGGTTCACCCCCAGGTTCGCGGTGATCGCGGCACCGTCGGTGATGTGCAGCGTCGGGTAGTTCCACACGCGGTGGTACGGGTCGATGACGCCGGACTCCGGGCTGTCGGAGATCACGCAGCCGCCCAGGTAGTGCGCGGTCATCGGCATGTTGACGACGTCACCCCACGTGCCGCCGGGCAACCCCTTCGGCAGCTTCGACGCAATACGCGCCGTCGCCTCGTTACCCTTCGGGATCCACGTCGGGTTCGGCTCGCCGTGCCCCTGCTTACTGGTCACATACTTGAACGGCCCACGCTTGCGGACGAACGTGGTCAGCGAGTTGTTGCTGTTCTGCATCACCAGCGCGATGACGGTGCGCTGACTCCACTTACGAACCCACAGCAGACGGATCAGCGTCAACGGATTCTTGATGACTTCCTTGAGGAACTGGCCGACCCGGTTGGGAACGCTGCCACCCTCGGTCATCACCGTCTGCAGGTAAGCGATCGCGTTGGAGCCCTTGCCGTACCGGACCGGCTCGACGTGGGTGTTCTCCTCCGGGTAGAACGACGACGTGATCGCAACACCCTCGGAGAAGTCGCGGCTCGCGTCGTACTTGGCCGCCATCGCACCCATGATCGACTCCGAGTTGGTGCGAGTGAGCACGCCAAGCGAATCCGAGAGGTCAGGGAGCGTCGACCCCTTGGCCGCATGCATCAACTTCTGCGTATTGAACGTGCCTGCCGCGACGATCACCTGCCGCGCCGTGAACGTCCGACGTCGCGACCCGAACGGTCCCCACGACGACGAGCCGTGCGTGCTGACCGTCCACGAACCGTCGGCTTCGTGGACGAGACCGTCGACGGTGGTGCGGTCGATGATCTGCGCCCCGTTGCGTTCGGCGAGGCCGAGGTAGTTCTTCATCAACGTGTTCTTGGCACCGACCCGGCAGCCGGTCATGCATGCGCCGCATTCGGTGCACGCCGTGCGATCGGGGCCGGCTCCGCCGAAGTACGGGTCGGGGACCGTCTGGCCCGGACTCCCCTGCCCGCCGGTCTTCGCACCGAAGAAAACACCGACGGGGGTGGGCCCGAACGTGTCGCCGACGCCCATGTCCTCGGCGACCTCTTTAATGATCGAGTCCGAGTTCGTGAACGTCGGGTTGGTGACGACGCCGAGCATGCGACGAGCCTGCTCGTAATGCGGCGTCAGCTCGTCGTCCCAGTCGGTAATGTGATTCCACTGCGGGTCCGTGAAGAACGGCTTACTCGGCTTGTACAGCGTGTTCGCGTAGTTGAGCGAACCACCGCCGACGCCTGCGCCCGCCATGATCAACACGTCCTTGAGGACGTGCAGTCGCTGCACTCCGTACAACCCCAGCTTGGGTGCCCACAACCACTTATTGAGACGCCAGCTGGTCTTAGCGAACTGATCGTCCTCAAACCGTCGTCCCGCCTCGATCACGCCGACGCGGTACCCCTTCTCGACCAGCCGCAACGCACTGACGCTGCCGCCGAAACCGGATCCGATGATGAGGACGTCGAAATCAGTCTGCTCCATAAAAGAGCATACTAATGACCATTGTCACAGTAGCGATAGTTAGTGTTGGCTAAGTGTGGTCGCCAGCCTACCGCTGGCTCGAGCGGAGACAAGACCCAAACCGCTAGTCGAGCGGAGTCGAGACCCAAACCGCTAGTCGAGCGGAGTCGAGACCCAAACCGCTGGTCGAGCGGAGTCGAGACCCCAGCCACCACCGGGGGTATCGCCACCGCGCGATAAGCGAAAAGGGCGACAAGGTCAGCGAAAGGACGGGCTCGGTCAGCGAAAGGGCGGACTCGAACAGCGGACCGGCAGACTCGAACAGCGAAAGGACGGGCTCGAACAGCGGACCGGCGGGCTCGAACAGCGAAAGGGCTGGCCGATCCACCTCAGGCCCGGACGGACAGACCGACCTTCTGAAATTCCTTGAGGTCCGAGTAGCCGGCCTTGGCCATCGAGCGGCGGAGGCCGCCGACGAAGTTCAGGAGGCCGTCGGGGTCGTCGGACGGGCCGTTCAGCACGACGTCGAGCGACGAGCGCTCGGACTCCTCGGCAACCTGGAGCAGCGCTCCGCGCGGCGTACTCGGGTGCGCTGCGGCCGACGGCCAGTACCAGCCGCGGCCCGGGGCCGACGCTGCAGTGGCGAGCGGGGTGCCGAGCACCGCGGCGTCCGCGCCGCAGGCGATGGCCTTGGCGAGGTCGCCGGACATGTGGATGTCGCCGTCGGCGATGACGTGCACGTAGCGGCCGCCGGTCTCGTCCAGGTAGTCGCGGCGGGCGGCAGCGGCGTCGGCGATCGCGGTGGCCATCGGGACACCGATGCCGAGCACCTCGCCAGTCGTGGTGGCGCCCTCAGCCGAGCCGTAGCCGACGATCACGCCGGCGGCACCGGTCCGCATCAGGTGCAGTGCCGTGCGGTGGTCGTGGACGGCGCCGGCGATCACCGGGATGTCGAGGTCGGAGATGAACGTCTTCAGGTTCAACGGCTCGGCGACGAGACCGTCGTCGGCCCCGCGGTCGACCAGGACCACGTGTTCAGCGGAGATGATAGTGCCGTGCACGACGAGCAGTTCCGCGCCGGCGGCGATGATGCCGGGGGCCAGCTCGGGAGCGTTCTGCGGGCTGACGCGCACTGCCGTCGTCACGCCTGCCTCACGGATCTGCGCGACGACCTGGGCCAACAAGTCCGGGTTGACGGGCGCGGCGTGCAGCTTCTGCAGGTGACGGACGGCCGCGGCCGGATCCGGATCGTTCTCGGCGATGTCGACGAGTTCGGCGATCTTCTCTTCGGGGTTCGCGTGGCGAGCCCACAGTCCCTCACCGTTGAGGACGCCGAGCGCGCCGAGCCGCCCCATCTCGATGACGGCCTCGGGCGACCCGAGCGCATCCGTCGGATGGTTCAGGATCGGCGAATCGAACCGGTAGGCGTCGATCTGCCATGCGGTCGAGACGTTCTTCGACGACCGTGTCCGACGGGACGGGACGATTGAGATGTCTTCCAGCTCATACGTACGGCGAGCCGTCCGGCCCATGCCGAACTCGACGAGGTCACGCAACGTTGCGCCCTTTCTTAGGGGGTGAATCCAGTGATCGGCTAGCGGGTGAGGAGGCTATCTCGTGTAGTAGTTCGGCGCCTCGGCGGTCAAGGTGATGTCGTGCGGGTGCGACTCCTTGAGACCGGCGGCGGTGATCTGCACGAACTGCGCCTCCTGCAGCTCCTCAATCGTCGTCGACCCCGTGTAGCCCATCGCAGCGCGGAGACCGCCGTCGAGCTGGTGGATCACCTGGCCGAGTGGACCGCGGAACGGCACACGTCCTTCGATGCCTTCGGGGACCAGCTTGTCTTCGGCGAGGACGTCGTCCTGGAAGTAGCGGTCCTTCGAGTACGACTTCCCCTGGCCGCGGCCCTGCATGGCACCGAGCGAACCCATACCGCGGTAGCTCTTGAACTGCTTGCCGTTCACCAGGATCAGCTCGCCCGGCGACTCTGCGGTGCCCGCCAGCAGCGAGCCGAGCATCGCGGTCGACGCGCCCGCGGCCAGCGCTTTCGCGACGTCGCCCGAGTACTGCAGGCCGCCGTCGGCGATCACCGGGACGCCCGCAGCCTTGGCGACCGCGGTGGCCTCCATGATCGCGGTGATCTGCGGGGCTCCGACACCAGCGACGACGCGAGTGGTGCAGATCGAGCCCGGGCCTACACCGACCTTGACCGCGTCCACACCGGCGTCGATCAGCGCCTGTGCCCCCTCGCGGGTGGCGATGTTGCCGCCGACGAGCTGCACGCGCCCGCCGAATTCGGCCTTCAGCTTCGCGATCATCTCCAGGACACCGCGGGAATGACCGTGGGCGCTGTCGACGACGAGGACGTCGGCCCCGGCGTCGGCGAGCGCCATCGACCGCGCCCAAGCTTCCTCGCCAGCACCGACTGCGGCACCGACAAGGAGTCGGCCGTCGTTGTCTTTGGTGGCGTACGGGTGCTGTTCGGTCTTGACAAAGTCCTTGACCGTGATCAGGCCGGTGAGACGGCCCGCGCCGTCGACGATCGGCAGCTTCTCGATCTTGTGGCGACGCAGCAGGCCGAGCGCGGCCTCAGCCGAGACACCCTCCTGAGCGGTGATCAGCGGAGCCTTCGTCATCACATCGGCGACGGCGACATTCTGGTCCACCTCGAACCGCATGTCGCGGTTGGTGATGATGCCGACCAGATCGCCGGCCTCGTCGACCACCGGCAGACCGGAGATACGGTAGCGCGCACACTTCGCGTCGACCTCGGCGAGCGTGTCCGTCGGCAGAGCAGTGACCGGGTTGGTCACCATGCCCGCCTCCGAACGCTTCACGGTCTCGACAGCGGCGGCCTGATCGCCGATCGACAGGTTGCGGTGCAAGACGCCCATACCGCCGGCCCGCGCCATCGCGATCGCCATCCGAGCCTCGGTCACCGTGTCCATCGCGGACGAGACCAGGGGCACCCGAAGTGAGATCTCCCGCGTCAGCTTCGACTCCGTACTCACCGCGTTCGGAACGATGTCCGACGCTGCAGGCAGCAGCAGGACGTCGTCGAAAGTCAGGCCCAACATCGCAACTTTGGTCGGGTTGTCTCCACCGGTGCTCACGCGCGTCATCTGCCCATCGTACCGAGTAGGAGACGGTGCGCCATTAGGGGCCTTTCATCGGCTACGGTGGAGTTGTGCATGACCATTTCCCCGGACTTCCGCCGGACCCGTTCGCCGATGACCCGAGCGATCCTGCCGCGGGACTCGAGGATCTCGAACCGGGTATCCCGTTGGACGACGGCGAACGCGAAGCCGTCCAGGAGGATCTCGCCGACCTCGACGTCTACGAGCGGCTCCTCGCTCCGCGCGGCGTCCTTGGTCTCGTCGTCATCTGCGAGGACTGCCGCGAAGACCACTATCACGACTGGGACATGCTGCGCGCCAACCTGAATCAACTCTTGCGCGACGGCACCGTCCGACCGCACGAGCCCGCCGTCGACCCGCACCCCGAGGACTACGTCACCTGGGACTATTGCCGCGGATACACCGACGCCGTGTTCCGGTATAACGAACCACGGTTGTGAGCCGCCGGATTCACTGAGGTCAACCAGCCGCGAGTTCGACGAGCCGCACTTAGCGCGTCGGCTCCATCTGGAGCGTCATCGAGGCGGGGCTCGACGGCCTGGGCGACGGAGTGGACGGCGTATCTGACGGGCTCGTGGTCGTCGGCGTGGACGGCGACGTGGACGGGCTCGACGGGGTCGACGGATCACTCGACTGGTCGGTCGGCTCGTCAGACGGCGACGTCGTCGTCGTCGACCCGTCGGTCGGCGACTGGTCGGTCGAGTCCGACGTCGGCATCTGGAGGATGGTCGGGCGAGACTTGTCACCCGAACCCGGATCGTTGTCATTGCGCAGATCGGCGATCCGATCACGCAGACTCGCGATCATGGCGGCGTCACCGATGGGCCCGAGCTCCGACTCGGCACGCGCGATGTACGTGCGCCCCATCTGCTCGTCGCCCGCGTCGTATGCGGCTTGAGCGGCGTCAAGATTGTCTTCGACGTTAACGCGGGCCTGCGTCTGCTTGGCCTGTTCGGAGAAGACGACCTGCTTGACGCTCCACAGCGGATCGCCCGGCTCCGCGCCTTCAGACATCACCATCAGACCGGCACCGAAGACGGCCAGGATTGCGGCGGCGCCCGACACGATCCGCAGACGGCGCGACATCGAGCCGCGACCACGCTGCACAGCGACAGCAGCGTCGACCTGTTCGAGCGTCGGCTCCGCGGGAATCGGTGCGCTGAGCACATCGATACGCCACGACGTGATCATCGCAGCGAGCTGGTACTCGGAGTCGTCGGACACAGGTGTCGGACGACCGGCCCCCAGATCACTGATGAAAGCGTCGTCGTGACCGACAGCGCCGAGATCGACGGGCTCACCGTCGTGGGAGCCGTGCTGATCATGCCAGCGATTCATCGACGCCCACCTCCCTGTGTTACGAGTTTTTTGAGTTTAGAAAGCGCACGGTGCTGCGCGACCCGGACTGCGCCAGGGCTCGAATCGACCATGTCCGCGGTCTCCTCTGCGGACAGTCCGACAACGAGGCGCAGCACCAGGATCTCGCGCTGTTTGTCTGGCAGCTGTTCCAGGAGCAGGCGCATCTGACGGCCGGCGTCGGAGTCGAGCGCAGACTGTTCCGGGCCGTTCGCGAAGTCGACGGTCTCGGGGATCTCGTCGACCGGGTCGGCCTTGATTCGGGAGGCAGAACGCATTGCGTCGGCCACCTTGTGGGAGGCGATGCCGTATACGAAAGCCATGAATGGTCGCCCCTGATCTTGATATCGGGGCAAAGCCGTCAACACAGCCATCAACACCTCCTGAGCCACATCGTCAGCGGAGAACAGGTGCCGTTCACCGGCACCCATCCGTGCTCGGCAGTAACGCAGGACTGGTTCCCGCACACTTTCGAGCACTGAGCTGAGCGCTTCGCGGTCGCCGGAAGCGGCCGCACGGACCGCCTGGCCCAACGCATCACCTGTCAGTTTCATCGTCAATCGAGTCTCGAAGTGTTACGGGTTGATAAAAATGGACTTCTCGGGACACTCACTACCCACCGAACAACGAGTCGGCTGGTGGTCGTTCCTCGGGCTGCACCCGACCACTGTATCGACCCGGGGTCGACACTCATGCCGCCGGAGTGACCGGCATGCCCCACGCGGCCAATCGGTGCGCGGCCTCGCGAGCACGACGCGCAGCTTCCTGCGGGTCGGAGCCGACACCGGCGAGCATCGTCGCCGCTGCCCATTGCAGCGGCAGCAACCCCCAGGCGGCGCAGCGGTTCTCACAGTCGACAGCGATCGCCGCGGCTGTCCGGGTGTCGCCGTGCGCGGCGGTGACGGCCGCGCCGATGAGTTCGGTCTTGACCACGTGCCTCGGCGACGGCGCTTCCACGACCAGGTCGAGCGCACGCTGTCGCGGCTCGATGGCTCCGGGCGTGTCGCCGGAGAAGAGGGCGAGCTCGGTCTGGACCCAGGCGTGCCGGAGGCGCACCCGCCCGTCGGTGACCCACTCCCTTTGGCGCCACTCCCCTGGGCGATCCTCACGCTCGCCGAGAAGGCGCCCGACG
The DNA here is from genome assembly GCF_052106715.1 of Gordonia sp. (in: high G+C Gram-positive bacteria). Lineage (NCBI taxonomy): Bacteria > Bacillati > Actinomycetota > Actinomycetes > Mycobacteriales > Gordoniaceae > Gordonia > Gordonia sp. (in: high G+C Gram-positive bacteria). Next base: position 15,795 of record NZ_JBQEDL010000007.1, on the reverse strand, counting down.
CGCGCCAGAAGTGTGCGGGAGGCACCGAAGTCGCCGACGCCGAGGGCGTCGGCCGCAAGGCCGATCAGACCGTCGAGCCACGCCGCGAACGCCCAGTGGTCATCGTCGTCTCGCAACCGTTCGGCAGCGAGCAGGCAGGCGCGTCCATCGTCCCGACGAGCGATCGCATGAGCGCCGGCCTGACGGACGAGCGACGCACGGGTCGACAACGCCAACGACGCCAGCCGCGGGTCCGTCGCGTCACGGACGAGATCGTCCAGCTCGGCCCGCGCAGCCGCCCCGCGCCCGCATGCTCCGAGATCCACCGCTGCCGCCCACGCCGAGGCGCCGTGCGGAGCGGACGGGGACGCGGGCCACCACGTCGCACCCGACCACCATGGAGAACTCGTCGAGCCCATTGCCCGCCTTTCACTTGAATATCGTCAACGCGAACAATTAACTTCACGTAACTACAGGTGATCATTCGGTGGATTATCGCCACCGACGGTTACCCGCGCTTTGCTTATCATTCATCTTCGACAGGTGTACGAGTAGTCGCACACATGGGCGCCGAACGCGACCAGCACGCTACGGCATACACCCTGAGATGCCCTATCAGTGCAGTTCAACGAATAGTCAGCGTGCCACGCCGACCCCTAATACACGACAGTTCTCGCACAAAGAAACCGCGAATATCGATACACCCCGATCGTTCACCTGAAACCCGTAATACGACGAGGAAAACCCTGCCAATCGGCGTTTGACTCACTTTTCACCGTCGTCCTACCGTGAGGGCACAGACGACAGAGTCTTGTACGAGAAGTAGGAGCATCAGATTGATCACCACGCTCGACCGACTGCCCGGACCCAACGCCGACTTCTGGGACTGGCAGATGCACGGCAGCTGCCGCGGACTCGATTCATCAGTCTTCTTCCACCCCGAGGGCGAGCGCGGTCAGGCCCGCGCACAGCGTGAGCGTCGCGCCAAGCAGGTCTGCGCCGAATGCCCCGTCCTGACACAGTGCCGCTCCCACGCACTAGCCGTCGACGAGCCGTACGGCATCTGGGGCGGCCTCACCGAGGCCGAGCGCAACCTGATTCGTCGGCGGACGCCAGAACACCGGATCAGTCGGGCCTCGTAGGCGTCTCGACAGAGAAAACGACGGCGCCCCGCCTTCAAGGCGGGGCGCCGTCGGTGTGAAGCTGGTATCAGCCGACCACTGCGAGAATGTCGCGGGCCGAGAGGATCAGGTAATCCTCGCCGGCGTACTTGATCTCGGTGCCGCCGTACTTGCTGTAGATGACGACGTCGCCCTCGGCGACGTCGACGGGGACGCGGTTACCCTGCTCGTTGACGCGACCCGGACCGACTGCCACGACCTTGCCCTCAGAGGGCTTCTCCTTGGCGGAATCGGGGATGACCAGGCCAGAAGCAGTGGTGGTCTCTGCTTCGACGGTCTGGACTAGGATCTTGTCTTCAAGCGGCTTGATGTTCACGCTCGCCACGATGTCATTCCTTTGCATTCGTGTATTGAATAACGTTCGCGGCCCTTGAAGGCGCACCACCACGTCGTCGCGGGTGCCGCGGCGGGAGCGCCAGAGCCAACTAGCACTCTACCCATGCGAGTGCCAGCTCTCAACACCTGGCGGTAGTTTCGGTCACAGTTTGCTGATCTGTACCGACATCCCGGGGTCGGTGGCCACCGTCAACGGCGACGCCGGGGCCCCGCCGCCGATCACGTGGGCGCCCAGCGTGGCGACCATAACACCGTTGTCGGTGCACAGCCGCGGTCTGGGAACGCGCAGGTCGATGCCCGCGTTCTCGGTCCGTTCCTGCGCTAGCGACCGGATGCGCGAGTTGGCGGTCGCGCCGCCGCCGAGTACCAGAGTGCTCACGTCCCTCGCCTGACATGCACGGATCGCCTTGGCGGTCAAGACATCTGCGACTGCTTCTTGGAACGACGCGGCGACGTCGGGCACCGACACCTCGCGGCCCGCACGGACCTCGCCCTCCACGAATCGAGCCACCGCGGTCTTGAGCCCGGAGAACGAGAAGTCGTACGGGGCGTCGCGAGGACCGGTCATGCCGCGCGGAAACGGGATGGCCGACGGGTCGCCCTGTTGGGCCGCGGCGTCGAGAGCCGGGCCGCCCGGGTATCCGAGGTCCAGTAGTCGGGCCACCTTGTCGAACGCTTCGCCCGCCGCGTCGTCGACGGTGGTCCCCATCTCGACGATCGGCTGCGACAAGTGGTCGATGCCGAGTAGATGGGTGTGCCCGCCGGAGACCAGCAGCGCGACCGACGACGGCATCGGACCGTGTTCGAGGGTGTCGACGGCGACGTGGCCGCCGAGATGGTTCACCGCGTACAGCGGGACGTTCCACGCGAGCGCGTATGCCTTCGCTGCGGCGACTCCGACAAGGAGAGCGCCGGCCAGGCCCGGGCCGATGGTCACGGCGATCGCATCGGGCCGATCGATTCGCGCGGCTTCGCGGGCTCGCGTCAGCGTCGGCACCATCGCCTGCAGGTGGGCGCGCGAGGCAACTTCGGGGACAACGCCGCCGTACCGGGCGTGCTCGTCGACGCTGGAGGCCACCTCGTCGGCCAGCAAGGTCGCCGTCTGGCCGTCCCAGTCGACGATGCCGACGCCGGTCTCGTCGCACGAGCTCTCGATGCCCATCACGATCACGGCTGTTCCTCCTTCGAGGGCTGTTCCCCCGCCGGCGGGCGCACCATCGTGTAGGCGTCCGCGCCGGAAGGCTGATAGTAGTTGCGCCGAGTCCCGGCGACCGCGAAGCCGTTACGTTCGTAGAGCGCGATCGCCGGCCCATTGTCGGTGCGGACCTCGAGGAACACGGCCGCGTCCTCCTGGTCGGCGACGCCGAGCAACGCCGCGAGCAGCGCGCGACCGTACCCGTGCCCCTGATACTCCGGGTCGACGGCGATCGTGTGGACCTCGCATTCGCGGTCGCCGGCGGGCCCGAGCACGCTGACGCCCGCGTAGCCGACCAGTGTGCCGGCGCCGGTGCGTGCGGCGAAGTACTGGTTGTGGTCGGCACGCAGTTCGGCGACGAAACCGGCGAGCGGCCACGGTGAGTCGCCTGCGAACATCTGCGCCTCGAGCTCCGCGCAGCGCGGGAGGTCGGACGGGGTCAGCGCACTGATCCGGGAGTCAGGCACCGTCGGTCACCGGCAGCAACGACTTACGACGCTGGTCTTTCAACTCGACGGCGTCGGGACGACGCAGGTACATCGGTTCCAGCGGGCCCGGAGCGATGCCGTCTGCGATGTCGGGGAACGCCGCCTCGGCTAGGGCCCCGACCGTCGGGTACGTGGCGCCGATCTCCGGCACCCGGCCTGCGGCGATCGACTCGGTGAACGTGGGCGGCCCGACGACGAGCGCGACGGGGTCGCGCTCGATTGCCCCGGCCACCACCTCAGGTGCGGCGACCTCCGGGCCTGCGACCCGCTGCCCGACGGAGTATCGGGCCCAGTAAACCTCGCGGCGACGAGCGTCAGTCACAACGATCGCGGACGCACCGTCGGCGACGGCGGCGATCGCGTCGAGCGAGCACACGCCGTAGACCGGCAGGCCGAGCGCGTCGCCGTACGCCGCTGCCGTCGCGAGCCCCACTCGCAGGCCGGTGAACGGTCCGGGGCCCGCCCCGACGACCACCGCGTCGAGGTCGGTACCGGCCACCGACGCCTCGTCGAGCACATCACGGATCAGGGTCGTCAGGATCTCGGCGTGCCGACGGTGGTCGTGGACGGTGCGCTCGGCGAGCAGCGTCGCCGCACCGTCCGGATTCAACCGCACCACTCCGGTGACAACCGTCTCGGTGGCCGTGTCGATCGCCAGCACGGTTCGCTCGCCGCTCATGTGCTCACCCACTCCCACACGGCATGCCGTGTCTCGGAATCGTCGTCGCGGCGCAGTCGCACCAGTAGATGTTCGTCGGTCAACCGTTCGGCGACGCCCTCGCCCCATTCGACGACCACCACGCTGTCGGCGAGATCGGTGTCGAGGTCGAGCGCATCGAGGTCGTCGAGGGTCGCCGTCCCGCTCGCGTCGGCGAGGCGATATGCGTCGACATGGATCATGCCGGGGCGCTCGTCGCCACCGGACGCGTGCTGGCGCGCGATGATGAAGGTCGGCGACGACACGCGACCGGTCACGCCAAGGCCTGCGCCGATGCCGCGGGTGAGCGCGGTCTTCCCGGCGCCGAGCGGGCCGTCGAGGATCACCAGGTCGCCCGCCTGCAGGTCGGCGGCGAGTTCCCGGCCCAGAGCTTCGGTGTCGGCGGTGTCGGGCAGTTCACGGCTCCCACCGCGGCGGTCAGTCATCGCCCGCCCGCCCGACCGGTTCGGTTACGCGCTTATGGACGCGGCTGTGTGCGGGAGTGAGCGGACGACCCAATGCCAGGCGCGACCGCGACACGAGCGCGTCGATGCCGTCGTCGACGAGATCGGGCGCTTCGATCGGGAGCATGTGCCCGCAACCTTCACCGACGATCAGCCGCGAATCGGCCCCGAGTTCGCCGTACATGCGCAATGCGTTGGGCAGCGGCGTCAGGCGGTCGCAGTCCCCTGACATGACGACCGTCGGCACCTGCGCGAGCACGGGCAATGCTGTGGACTCGTCGTGGCTCTCCAATGCCTTGAGGAAGTTCACCATGGTCCCGATATGGGTGTTCTGGATCATCTTCTCCACGGCGCGACCCGCGGCCGGACTGTAGTAGTCGGGTCCAAAACTCGCCGCGACGAGCACGGGTTCCACTGCGCGGCGGGTGAATCCGCGTCCGGCTTCGACCGCGCGCGGAACGTATCGGACCGAGAGGCGCAGGGCGTCGACGATCGGATTGTTCAGGCCCTCACCGAGCCCGGTCTCGGTGATCCCGCGGACCGCGGTCGACACCAGGCCGACGCCGGCGATGCGGCCACGATGGCCGAACAGGCTCGAGTGACGACGGGCGAGCGACATGATCGACATGCCGCCCATCGAATGCCCGACAAGGATCACCGGCCCGGTCGGCGCCATCGTCCGGATGACGGCGGCGAGGTCGTCGCCGAGTTGCGCCATCGTCGAACTGCGGCGCGCCACGAGGTCACTCGACCCGTGCCCGCGCTGATCGTAAAAGACCATCTTGATCCGGCGGTCGGCCCACCGCTGTGCGAGCCCGTACCGCTGAAAATGCCAGGACGCCATCCGCAGAGTGAAGCCGTGCACGAAGATCACCGTCAGTTCGGGCGTCGACGTGCGACCCCACGACTGTCCGTCCGGGTCGACCTCCGGCCCGGTCGTCACCGACCGAACCGCAAGTGCGACACCGTCGTCGGCGGTCACGGTCGATGCCTCGTCGCGGTAGATCGAGGTGAAGTCGATGTCACGGTGCGGATCTGTCCCGGTGGTCCGCCGGGCGCGACGCCGTCGTACCGCACCGCCCGCCACGTCTTTGCCGAGCGTTCCGACCTGCGCGAGCCCGGATCGCCATGCGGGGCGGGCCCGTTCGCTGCGTTGTTCATCCATTGCAGTCCCCCTGTCTGTGGCCCGCCGCTGCACACTCCGGCTGCGCGGCAGCCGGTCCCCCTGTGTAGCGGCGTTCCGGTCGTGAACCGATCCGCGAGACGATCTCGTAGTCGATGGTGCCGAGCGCGTCGGCCCAGTCGGTGGCGGTCAGCACCGGCGCGCCGTCGGCTGCGGACGCGGGTCCGAACAGCACGGCGCGATCGCCTGCGCGGACACCGCCGCCGTCTGGCCCGAGGTCGACTACCAACTGGTCCATGCAGATCCGGCCGACGTTCGGGAACAGGCGCTCGCCGATGTGAATCTGCAGCTTCCCCGACAGCATCCGTGGGACACCGTCGGCGTATCCCGCCGGGATCACACCGATCACGGTGTCCTCCGGCGCATGCCAGGTGTGGTTGTAGGACACGCCCTGCCCGGTGTCGGCCTTCTTCACCATCGTGACCTGAGTTTCCAGGGTCATCGCCGGGATCAGACCGAAATCGCCCATCGACGGGATCGGCGAGTAGCCGTACAGTGCGATTCCCGGACGGACCAGATCGCGGGAAAGATCTGGACGGGTAAGAGCTGCAGGCGAGTTCGACATGTGGACCACCGCGGGCGGCGCGCCGAGCCTGCTCAGGTCGGCGACGGCCGCGTCCAGTCGCTGCGCCTGCAGATCGTTGTGGGGATGCTCGGGTTCGTCGCCGAACGCGAGGTGACACATCACGCCGTGGAGTTCGACGGCCCCGTCCACGACGGCGCGCGCGATGTCGGCGGCCGCGTCCTCCCACTCTTCGCGGGCGACGCCGCTGCGGCCGAGGCCGGTATCGACCTTCACCGAGATGATCGCGCGGGTACCTGCGGCGCGCGCGGCGCCGAGCACTGCGGCGAGCTGGCTGCGGGATGAGACCGCAATGTCGATGCCGTCGGCGACGGCGCCCGCGAAGTCGGCGTCGGGCCGGTGCAGCCAGGCGGTGATGTGCCCGGTGAGTCCGCCTGCCCGCAGCTCCCGAGCCTCCCGAATGCTCGCGGTGCCGAGTGACTGCGCTCCGGCGGCCAGCGCGGCGCGGGCCACCGGCAGCGCGCCGTGCCCGTAACCGTCTGCTTTGACCACGGCGATGACCCCGGCGCCCGAGCGCTCGCGGAGAACTCCCACGTTGTGCGCGATGGCGTCGAGGTCGACGGTAGCGATCAGATTTGCAGTGGACATCACTTCTATTGTCGCAAACGCATCAGTTCGCGCAGCGCGGGCGACACCGCTGAGACGAGATCTGAGGCTCCGATCGGTGCGCCCCCGCTCGCCAGAGCGGCGGCCCGCGCGTGCAGGCGCGCCGCGAACATTCCGGCTTCGCGTGGTGCTCGACCTGCGGCGAGAAGCGCTCCCGCGATGCCCGACAGGACGTCGCCCGACCCGGCGGTGGCCGCCCAGGACGAGCCCGCATCGGTGGCCCACGTCTCGCCGTCGGGGTCGGCGACGAGCGTGACACGACCCTTGAGCAGGATTGTCGCGCCCAGGTCAGCGGCCAGAATCCGGACCGCCGCGAGTCGGTCGGTGACGATCAGGTCGGCGGCTTCGCTGCCCGCGGCGCGTGCGAGCCGTGTGAACTCACCGGCGTGCGGGGTCAGCAGAACCGGCGCCGGTCGGGACCGGACCACGTCGCGGAGTGCGGCGTCGCCCGCGAGGACGGTCAAACCGTCGGCGTCGACGAGCACGGGCACGTCGGCCGCCAGGACACGCCCGAGCAGGTCAGTGGCCGCGTCGTCGGTGCCTGCGCCGGGTCCGAACACCCAGGCTTGGACACGGCCGGCGTCCTCGAAGTCGGTGACGGCGACCGCCTCGGGGCGGTGCGCGAGGACCGGTGCGGCGGCCGGCCCCACATACCGCGTCATACCCGAGGTCGTCGCGATGGCCGCGGTCGTAGCGAGTACCGCGGCGCCCGGATACTGCGCCGAACCGGCGATCACACCGACGACGCCCTGCGAGTACTTGTCGTCGGACGGTCCGGGGAGGGGCCACGCTGCGGCAACCTCCGCGTCGGACGGCGATACGAGTGCTGGGTGCTCGGGCGCGGGAATTCCGATGTCGCACACCGTGATCGTTCCGCACGACGGTGCCGCGTACAGGTGAGCGAGACGGCGCAGCGAGAACGTGAGGGTCGCGTCGGCACGCACCGACGGCGTGTTGACCTTCCCGGTGTCGGGATCCACCCCGGACGGCACGTCGACGGCCACGACGGGGACGCCCGCCGCATGGACGTCGGCCATGACGGTGGCGGCGGGTTCGCGCAGCGGCCCGTGCCCGCCGAGTCCGACGATCGCGTCGACGACCAGGTCGGCGCTTGCCGCGGTGTCGGTCAGTGTTCCGCCCGCCGCGCGGAAGTCGGCCAGCCCGTCGGCGTGCGCACGATCAGGCGCGGTCAGCACGGCGCGCACCCGGACACCGCGGCGACGCAGGTGCCGGGCCGCGTACAGGGCATCGCCGCCGTTGTCACCTGCACCGACGACGAGCACCACGGTCCTCCCGTACACGCGTCCGCAGCGTCGGCGCAGTTCGTCGAGGACGGTCGCCGCCAGGCCGTAGGCGGCCCGCGCCATCAGCACACCGTCGGTCAGCAGCGCCCCGGTGGCGCGTTCAGCGTCCCGGATCGCGTCCGCGGTGTGATATCCGATCACGACGGGCCTGCCACCGCTACTCGACGGTGACCGACTTGGCCAGGTTCCGGGGCTTGTCGACGTCGTATCCGCGCGACTGCGCGACAGTCGCGGCGAACACCTGCAACGGCACCGTCGACACCAGCGGCTGCAGCAACGTCGGCGTGGCCGGGATCGGGATCAGGTGGTCGGCGACGGCTGCCGCGGCCTCGTCGTCGGGCTCGGCGATCACGATCGTGGTGGCGCCACGCGCCTGGATCTCGCGGATGTTGCTGACCATCTTGGAGTGCAGCAGCGCGCGGCCGGTCGGCGACGGCATCACGATGATCACCGGCAGACCGTCCTCGATCAGGGCGATCGGACCGTGCTTGAGCTCGCCCGCGGCGAAGCCCTCGGCGTGGATGTACGCGAGCTCTTTGAGCTTCAACGCGCCCTCGAGCGCCACCGGGTAGCCGACGTGCCGCCCGAGGAACAGGACGGTGTCGCTCGACGCGAACGAACGGGCGAGTTCGCGGACCGGCTCCATCTGCTCCAAGACGGTGTCGACGGCGGCCGGGATCTGTTCGAGCTCGGTGAACTCACGGATCACTTCGTCCTGATACTTGGTGCCGAGTGCCTGTGCGAGCGCCAGACCGACAAGGTAAGCCGCGGCGATCTGCGCGAGGAAGCACTTGGTGGACGCGACACCGATCTCCGGGCCCGCGTGCGTGTAGAGCACCGCGTCGGACTCGCGCGGGATCTGCGCGCCGTTGGTGTTGCAGATCGCGAGGACTCGCGCCTTCTGGTCTTTGGCGTGGCGGACCGCTTCGAGGGTGTCCGCCGTCTCGCCGGACTGGCTGATCGCGACGACGAGCGTCGACCGCCCCAGAACCGGGTCGCGGTAACGGAATTCGCTGGCCAACTCCACTTCGACGGGCAGCCGCGTCCAGTGCTCGATCGCGTATTTGGCGATCAGCCCGGCATGGTATGCGGTGCCACAGGCGACGACGAAGACCTTGTCGACGTCGCGCAGGTCCTGGTCGGTCAACCGCTGCTCGTCGAGGACGATGCGGCCGTCCTGCAAATGCCCGGACATGGTGCTCTGGAGGGCTTCGGGCTGCTCGGCGATCTCCTTGAGCATGAAGTAGTCGTAGCCGCCTTTCTCAGCCGCGGCGAGGTCCCAATCGATGTGGAACGGGGTGCCGCCGGTCGAGACGCCGTCGAAGTCGGTGATCGAGTAGTTGTCGGCGGTGATGACGACGACCTCGTCCTGCCCGAGTTCCACGGCGTCGCGCGTGTGCTCGATGAACGCGGTCACGTCCGAGGCGACGAACATCTCGCCGTCGCCGACACCGACGACGAGCGGGGTGGAACGACGTGCGGCGACGATCGTGCCCGGTTGGTCGGAGTGCGTGAACACCAGTGTGAACGCACCCTCGAGACGGCGCAGCGTCGCGTACGCACTCGCCACGAAGTCGCCCGCGTTGTCACCCGCGGTGTACTCGCGTTCCAGCAGATGCGCGGCGGTCTCCGTGTCGGTCTCCGACGTGAACTCGACGCCCGCGTTCTCGAGTTCGGCGCGCAGCGGAGCATAGTTCTCGATGATGCCGTTGTGGACGACGGCCAGCTTGCCGTCGGCGCTCACGTGCGGGTGGGCGTTGCGGTCGGTCGGTTTGCCGTGCGTCGCCCAGCGTGTATGTCCGATGCCAGTGCTCCCGCGCAGCGAGTCGGTTCCGACCTCGGCGATCTGCTTGTCGAGGTTCTCCAGCCTGCCGGCCTTCTTCTCGACTGCCAGGCCTCCGTCACCGTCCAGAATGGCGACTCCGGCCGAGTCGTAGCCTCGGTATTCCATCCGACGCAAAGCGTCGACGACGATGTCCAACGCGGGACGGGCGCCGACGTATCCAACGATTCCGCACATGAGATAAAAGAGTACCGGCTACTCCTTCGGAGGCTTCGCTCCCAGGAGTTGTGACAGGTGGTCCAGCGCGGCGGGGTCGGCGTCGTCGACCGATGTGGCGACGGCGTCGCCCGTCGTCTTGCCTGAATCGGCGAACGCCGCGTATCGATCGTCGCCGCCCAGCGTGTGGAGGAGATACCCCGTGAGCTGGGCTCGGACCACGCGATGGGTGTCCTTGTCAGCACCGTTGACGCCGATGAGGGACTTGATGCCGCGCTTCTCGAGCAGACCGCGGTTGTCGGCGTCCTCGACGGTGCGGAACACCACATCGCCGCCGAGGGATTCGGCCAGGGCGAGCGCGTTCTGAGTCATCGAGTCGAGCTGCCCGTCTGCGGCCAGGACGAGGGATTGTGTGGTGACCGTCTTCGCGGCCGGCAGCAGATCGGCGGTGGTCGGCGCCGGGAACAGCGCGGTGAGCGAACGAGGCTCCACCGGCGGACGACCCAGCAGGACGGTGTCCGTCGCCGCGCGGACGGCGGCGGCCGCTCCGAACCCGTGGCCCGCGATGCCCACCCGGTGCGGGTCGACGGAGATGGTGCCGTTGCCCAGACGCACGCTGCGCAGCACGGTGACGGCGGCGCGGAGGTCGGTGGCGAGTTCGATGTCGGACGGGAAGACGCCGTCCTGACTGTCGGGGACCGCGACGACGATCCCCCACGATGCGAGGTGGTGGACGAGGTCGCGGTATCGAGTGCTCGACGCGAGCCAGTCGTGCGCGAACGCGACGGCCGGCAGCTTCTTTCCGGTACGCGGACCGAAGATCTGGCCGCTCATCCCGACGATGCGGAGGTCGCCGCGGTCCACCTTGTGGGGTCCACGTCGCGTGAGTTCTGCCATCAGCTTGCCGGGCGGCGGTGCCACCAGTTTCTTCCCGAACACGGTTCCTACCCTAACCCGACGGCACTCGCGCACCCCGCTGACACGGCCCGTCGGGCATGTGCGACCGATTCTGTCCGTCTCCGCTCACCGTTTGTGCTCGACGGTGCCCTAGGGACACTGCGAGCACAAACGTTCGCAGCACGGGCGATCATCGCCGAGCACGCCGCCCGATCGCGGGTCCGAGAAGCGGTGCAATCACGACATCGTCGTCGGTGGCGGGGCCCGAGTGGTTCGTGGTGCGCGTGTTCTGACGCAGCAGATAGCGACGTTCCGCCTCGTCGAGTGCGTCGGCGGCGGCGTCGGCGGTGCGGGCGATCCGGTCCGCGGCGCTCATCGCCCGCCTGCCAGGACGAGTTCGCCACCCGAAGTCGCCGCCTCACCCGTCGCCGCGGTCACCACAGCGGTCAACGCCTGGGTGACGGTGCGGCCGACGGCGTCCGCGTATTCGATACGTGCGATCAGTTCGGCACGCACGTCATCGCGTGCCACCGATCCCGCCGCGACAGCGGTCTGGAGTGTGTCGACGTCGGTCCCGGCGATCGTCCGGCCGCAGACGGTCTCCATGGCCTGTCGGTATCGCCCGACGACGTCGACGACGGTCGAGGCGGCGGTGTCGAGGGCTGTCGCCGTACCGTGGATCTCGGCGACCGCCGCGTCGACACCCGCTGTCGCAGACGCGAGGGCGACGCCTGCGGCGTCACCGCTCCGCCCCGACCACACGTCACCGAACGCGACTCCGGTCGTGCCCGTCGGGTGGAGTCGGTCCGCGGTCAGCCGGAGGCGCGCGGCGTCCGCGGTGAGGGCGTCGATGTCGAACGCCTGGATGTCGTGGTGCGGTGCTCGGACGACGGCCTCGTCATAGGTGATCAGTCCCATCCTCGCGCCGACATCGAGAATCGAGATCAGGTCGTCGATCATGGCGCGGCCCGGAGACCGTGCACAGCGGCTTCGTCCGCTGACGACAGGTCGGCGGCGTGACGCCGGACCCGGCCCGCGACGTCATCGACTCCGACTGCTGCATTCTCGAGGCGATCAGCGAGGGCCGCCAGGCGGGCGTCGAGCCCGGTGTCCCGGCCGTCGCGCCACCACGCGCCGAATCCGCCCGCACGCAGTTCCGCGACGGCGTCTGCGGCATCTGAGGCGAGCGCGGCCCGCCGCACGGTGTGGTCGGCCAGTCCGTCGGCGTCGACGTGGACGCCCGTCATCTGCCTCATACTCTTTGGACGCAGCAGGCTCCGGTTCGGTTCCACCACTCACGGCCGGGCGTGTCGGACGAGTCGGACGACAGGCCGTCAGATAGCGGCGACGACCGCCGCCACCCGCTCGGCGATGCCGCGCGCGTGTTCGGGAGTGCCCGCTTCGACCATCACGCGGACGAGCTGTTCGGTCCCGGAGGGCCGCAACAGGATTCGGCCCGACCCGTTGAGCTCGCGCTCAGCGATCGAGACCGCGTCCCGTACGGCGATCGCAGACGACACGGCGTGCTTGTCGCTGACCGGGACGTTGATGAGTTCTTGAGGGAGCACGGTGACGACGTCGGCCAGTTCGGCCAGCCGCCTGCCCGTCGACGCGACGCGGGCCCCGAGACGCAGGCCAGTGAGTATGCCGTCGCCGGTGGTGCCCGCCGCCGGAATCACGATGTGTCCCGACTGCTCGCCGCCCAACGCGTATCCGCCCTTGCGGAGCTCTTCGAGCACATAGCGGTCCCCGACCCCGGTCACCTTCATCTCGATGCCCGACTGACGCATCGCGATGTGCAGCCCGAGGTTGCTCATCACGGTCGCGACCAGCACGCCGCCAGTGAGCTCGCCACGCTCGTGCATATCGAGTGCGAGGATCGCCATGATCTTGTCGCCGTCGACGACCGCACCCGTCGAGTCGACCGCCAGGCAGCGGTCGGCGTCTCCGTCGTGCGCGAGACCGAAGTCGGCCCCGTGCTCGAGGACGGCGACCTGCAGCACATCGAGGTGCGTCGAACCGCAGTGGTCGTTGATGTTCACACCGTCGGGCTCGGAGTTGATCGCGATGACTGTCGCGCCCGCCGCCTCGTAGGCGTGGGGCCCGACGGTCGACGCGGCGCCGTTCGCGGCGTCGACGACGATCGTCAACCCTTCGAGCGAGCCGTCGGCCGACTGCGCGAGGTGGTTCAGATAGCGGCTCTCGGCGTCGGGGGCGTCGTGAAGACGTCCGACGTCTGCGCCGGTCGGGCGCGGAACCGGAGCGTCCATCGCTGCTTCGATCGCATCCTCGACGTGGTCGGCCAACTTGTGGCCGCCAGCCGCGAAGAATTTGATGCCGTTGTCCGGCATCGGATTATGGGAGGCGGAGATCATCACGCCGAAGTCGGCGGCGTAGTCCGCCGTCAGGAACGCGACCGCAGGCGTCGGCACGACGCCGACCCGGATCGCGTCCGCACCGGCGGCCGCGAGACCCGCGCACAGCGCGGACTCGAGCAGTTCGCCGGAGGCTCGGGGGTCTCGACCGACCACGACGCGCGCTCTGGTCTGCGCCGCATCACCGGATCGGGAGTTCGCATGTGCACCGAGAACAGAAACGGCGGCCGAAGCCAGGCGCAACGCCAGCTCTGCAGTGAGCTGGTCGTTGGCCCGACCTCGGACACCGTCGGTGCCGAAAAGGCGTGCCACAGTAGCGAAGTCGCTCAGCGCTTGCTGTACTGCGAAGCCTTGCGGGCCTTCTTCAAGCCGTACTTCTTACGCTCGACGGCACGCGCATCACGCGTCAGGAAGCCGGCCTTCTTGAGGGCCGCGCGGTCCTCAGGGCTGACCTCGATGAGGCCGCGGGCGATAGCCAGACGCAGTGCGCCTGCCTGACCCGACGGGCCGCCACCGACGAGGCGAGCGTGGACGTCGAACGCCTCGGTGCGCTCGACGGTCACCAGCGGAGCCTTAATGAGCTGCTGGTGAACCTTGTTGGGGAAGTAGTCCTCCAAGGTGCGGCCGTTGAGGGTGAAGTCACCGGTGCCTGCGACCAGGCGGACGCGGACGACCGCCTCCTTGCGGCGACCGACGGTCTGGACCGGGTGATCCAGGACGACGGGTCCACGGGTCGGAGCAGACTCGGCTGCGGTCTCTTCGGTCGACTCGGAGGTGTACGCGCCGTCGGCGAGGACGATTTCCTCGTCGGCGACGACCTCGACGTTCTCGTTCTCGCTCACTGGGAAACCTGCTTGATCTCGAAGGGGACGGGCTGCTGAGCCGCGTGCGGGTGGTTCGGGCCTGCGTAGACCTTCAGCTTGGTGGCGATCTGGTCACCGAGCTTGTTCTTCGGGAGCATGCCCTTGACAGCCTTCTCCACGAGACGATCCGGGCGGGTCTCGAGGACCTCACCGACGGTGCGCGACTTCAGTCCGCCCGGGTGACCGGAGTGGTGGTAGATGCGCTTGTCGTTCAGCTTGTTGCCGCTGACAGCAACCTTCTCGGCGTTGATGATGACGACGTAGTCGCCGCCGTCGACGTGCGGGGCGTAGGTCGGCTTGTGCTTGCCGCGGAGCAGGTTCGCGCTCTGCACGGCGAGGCGGCCGAGCACCACATCGGTGGCGTCGATGACGTGCCACGTGCGTGTGACGTCACCGGCCTTGGGGCTGTAAGTAGCCACAGTAGGTCCTCACTTGATCGTTCGTTGCTGGTCAGGCGGGGCGTGCACGCCGACTCCCGGCGACCAGTAGGGACCCGGGGGCGCTTTACGCACGCTGCCAGCGATCCAGAGTACGGGGCGGCGGCACTGCAGGTCAAAACCGGTGTCGACCCTGCATTGCGGCGACCTACTCAGGAACGACCAGATCCAGACGCACGGTCACCTCGTCGGCGACCTTCAACGCGCCCATCATCGCCGAGTACTGCTTGATGCCGAAGTCGGAGTGCCTCACCGTGGTCTCCCCTACGACGTGGCGGTCTGCGCCCGTGCCGACCGGCGCGACGACCACGCTGTGCTCACGCGACTTGCCCGCAAGAGTGAGGGTTCCGTCGATCCGGTATCCGTCGCCGTCAGCGGTGACGCTGGTCGAGACGAAGGTGATCTCGCCGAAGTCGTCGGCCTTCAGCGATGTCAACGCATTGCTGCGGGCTACGCCGCGTTCGGGCGCGGACATCGGCGTGAGTCCACCTTCGCCGGAGACGATCTGGAGCGAGTCGACGCCGACTCGAACGTCGACCAGCGACGGCGCCTCGACGTCGACGCTCGCAGACCAGTCGGTGAAGCCGATGGTCAGACGGTGGCCGGTGCGCGAAGCCTTGCCGGTCACGCCCGTGCGCAGGGTGATCTCGCCGTTGTCGGGGCCGAACGTCGTAGTGGTCATGAGAGCCAGGGTACGACGCGCCTTTCAATTTCACGCAGGCCGCACAGACGCGACGACACTCGCGCAGACAACGTCGACGGACTCGCCGCTACTCCCCCGCTGGCAGCCGACGCTCGTCTGCACGGCCCGCTCGACGTCGATGTACCAGGCGATCTGCTGACCGGACTCCGGGCGCTCCCGATAGGAGATGACGCGTCGACCCCCGAACGTCGTATCGGGTGCGAACTCGAGGACTGCGTCGTCGCCGCGCTGCGCGAGCCGGTTGGCCAGGCTGTCCGCGACGCTCGTCCGCGTCGATCCCGCGCGCAGACTCGTGACGACGACGAGGATCCGGCTGCCGTCGTCGGCGTCGGCGAACACAGCTCGCTCGCCCGCACCGTCGGCCGGCCGGTCGTCCGGCAAGTCGGAGCGCTGCCACCCGGCGGGCACCTCCACCTGCACGGTTCCGACCTTCTGCACGCTCGCCGACTCCGCGGGCGACGTTCCGGGGCGCGTCAGGAACCAGCCGAAGCCGATCAGCACGCAT
>NZ_JBQEDL010000006.1:125369-148258 GCF_052106715.1 Gordonia sp. (in: high G+C Gram-positive bacteria) | reverse complement strand
GACAGGTCTCCGGGCAACCCGAACCTCGACGAGGTGAACGTCCTGTGGGATCAGCGCATCCCGCGCGGACTGCTCGCGGTCCTCGTCGGCGCGGCGCTCGCGATGTCGGGGGCCATCATCCAGGCCATGACTCGCAACCCGCTCGCCGACCCCGGCATCCTCGGTGTGAATTCAGGCTCCGCGTTCGCGATCGTCATTGCGATCTCCGTCTTCGGGATCAGCAGCTATTGGGGGTACATCTGGTTCGCGCTCGTCGGTGCCGCCGTCGCCGCGGTCCTCGTCTACGCGCTCGCGAACAGCGGTCGCGCAGGGGCGACACCGGTCCGGCTCGCGCTGTCCGGTGTCGCGCTCGCCGCGTTTCTCGGCGGCGTGACCCAGGGCATGGTGCTGCTCGACTCCGCGGCGTTCACCACGATGCGGTTCTGGCAGGCGGGGTCGATCACCAACCGCGGGACGAGCGTCGTGGTCGGCGTGGGCGCCTTCGTGCTGGTCGGCACGATCGTGGCCGTCATCGTCTCGCGCGCGCTCAACGCCGTGGCGCTCGGCGACGACCTCGCGGTCGCGCTCGGTGTGCCATTGACGCGCGTACGCGTGCTCGGCGTCATAGCCGTGACGCTCATGTGCGGCGCCGCGACGGCGGCGGCGGGGCCCATCGGCTTCGTCGGCCTCATGGTGCCGCACGTCGTGCGCTGGATCGTCGGACCGGACCAGCGGTGGATCCTACCGTTCAGTCTCGCGGGCGGCGCGATTCTGGTCCTGTGCGCCGATCTCCTCGGCCGCGTGACTCTCAACGACGAGGAAATCCCGGCCGGCATCATCACCGCGTTCATCGGTGCGCCTGTGCTCATCCTGCTCGCCCGACGACGAATGGCGAGTGAACTATGACGTCGACGAACGAAGTGGGCCCACACAGGCTCGATCCCGAGACGTCGACGACCGGCAGACTCGACTACGGTCGCCGCGTCCTGGCGCTGCGGGGAGTTCTCGGCATATCGGTTCGACTCGACCTGCGGGTCGTCGTGTCGCTCGTCGTCTTGTGTGTCCTCACCGCGGTCGCCGTATGTGTGGCGTTCACCGTCGGACCGATCGCGGTCCCGCTGGGGACCGCCCTCGACGTGCTGACCGGAGGCGGCGACGAGTACGACGTGCTCGTCGTCAACGAGATCCGCGCACCGCGCATCGTGATGGCCGTCATCATTGGCGGCGTGCTCGGCGTCAGCGGCGCGATCTTCCAGTCGCTGACCCGCAACTCCCTCGGCAGTCCCGATGTTATCGGTTTCGACTCCGGCGCCTACCTGGGCGTGGTGGCCGCGACGCTGTACGTCGGCGGCACCTACGACGTCAAAGTCGTCGGCGCGCTCGTCGGCGGTTTCGGCACTGCCGCGCTCGTCTATCTGCTGGCATTCCGCGGCGGTGTACAGGGCTTCCGGCTGATCATCGTCGGCATAGGCGTCAGCTTCATGCTGTCGTCGCTGACCGCGTGGCTGCTCCTGTACCGCCGCGCGGAGGTGGCGATGGCGCTGCAGCGATGGGGGATGGGAACGCTAGACGGCACCGACTGGGACGCGGTGAACGCGTCACTCGTGCTCCTCCCGTTCGCGATCCTCGCCGTCGCCTGGGTCGCTTGGCGAATGCCCGTCCTCGAGATGGGCGACGATGCGGCGAAGGCGCTCGGTCTCAAGGTGGAGCGCACCCGGATCGGAATGCTCGCGACAGGTACCGCGCTGAGTGCGTTCGGCGTCGCAGTGACCGGACCCATCGCGTTCATCGCGCTCGCCGCGCCGCAGATCGCGCGGCGGATAACCCGAACCGGTACCGTCGGCATGGCGTCGGCGGCCGCGGTGGGAGCGCTGCTCGTCAGCATCTGCGACATCGTGACGCAGCTGCTTCCGCAGCCTGTTCCCGTCGGCGTCATCACGGTATCCGTCGGCGGTCTGTACTTCATGTGGCTTCTGTTCCGAGAGGGGACGAGACGGGGATGATCGACACCCGAAAGACAGGCAACACGGGGGACGGGGAGAAGCCGGACAAGACCGGCTCGCGTCTTCGCGCAGACGGGCTGTCGACCGGCTACGACAAACGGGTCATCAGCTCTGATCTGTCGATCGAGATCCCAGACGGTGCCGTCACGGCCATCGTCGGCCCCAATGCGTGCGGCAAGTCGACGCTGCTGCGGTCACTGTCCCGTCTGTTGCCACCGAAGGCGGGCAGCGTCGTGCTCGACGGTGCGAGCATCGCTTCGTATCCGTCGAAGGAGGTGGCCCGTCGCCTCGGCCTGCTTCCACAGCACTCCACCGCGCCGGACGGGATCCGCGTCGTCGACCTGGTGTCGCGGGGGCGGTACCCGCACCAGAATCTGATCAAGCAGTGGACCGAGGCGGACGAGTCGGCCGTCGTGACGGCGATGGCCGCGACCGGCGTATCCGATCTCGCGGGACGCGTGGTCGACGAGCTCTCTGGCGGACAGCGCCAACGCGTGTGGTTCGCTATGTTGCTCGCTCAGGAGACGCCGCTGATCCTGCTCGACGAACCGACCACCTATCTGGACGTTTCGTACCAGATCGATCTGCTGACCATGTGCCGGAGACTCATACGGAAGAACGGTCACACCATCGTCGCCGTCCTGCATGATCTCCATCACGCATGCCGATACTCCGACCATATCGTCGTGATGAAGGACGGCGATATCGTCGCGGAGGGGCGACCGACCGAGATCGTGACCGCAGACCTGGTCGAGCACGTCTTCGGTCTTCCCTGCCGGATCATCGCCGACCCCGAGACGTCGACACCTATCGTCATACCACTGAGCGAGGAGTCGATAGCCGCCCGTGAGGTAGCCCGAACAGACGACTATGGAGTAGGTTAGGCTAACCAATAATCGAGCGCTGTTGTTCGATTCACAGTAGTACCGACCCCCAAGCGACTCTTCAGGATTGAGGCAAGACGTGCGTATGCGGACCGAATCGTCAAGCGTGATAGACATCGTGGGGGTCGGCTTCGGACCGTCGAATCTGGGACTGGCGATCGCCATCGAGGAACACAACGCCGAGGCGGCCGCGGAAGACCGAATCACCGCAGCATTCGTCGAATCCAAACCGCAGTTCGCCTGGCATCCGGGCATGCTTCTGCCGGGTACGACGATGCAGATCTCGTTCCTCAAGGACCTCGTTACCCAGCGGAATGCGACCAGCGAGTTCAGCTTCCTCAACTATCTCGCCGAGCGCGGGCGGATGGCGCACTTCATCAACCATCAGACGTTCTTCCCCACACGGCGCGAGTTCTCGGACTACCTCGAATGGGCCAACGAGAAGGTCGGCGCGGACGTCTACTACGGCACCCGTGCCGAATCGATCCGTGAGGCGGACGGGCACCTCGTCGTCGACGCCGACGGACCGGGGAGTCGGGTCTCGCTGAACGCGCGCAACGTGGTCGTCGCAGGCGGACTCCGCGAAGCGCTGCCCAGCGGAGTCACCGCATCGCCGCGGCAGTTCCACAATCATCGACTTCTCGACCACCTCGCGGCAATGCCCGAACCGACCAACAACCGGTTCCTCGTCGTCGGTGCGGGCCAGAGCGCAGCCGAGGTCGTCGAATACCTTCACGGCACCTACCCGAACGCCGAGGTGCACAACGTCTTCGCCAAGTACGGATACGTGCCCGCCGACGACAGCCCGTACGCGAACCGGATCTTCGACGCGACCGCCGTCGACGAGTTCTACGCCGCAGACGAGACTCAGCGCGCGGCACTGCTCGACTACCATCGCTCGACCAACTACTCGTGTGTCGACCTCGACCTGATCCGTGAACTGTACCGGCGCGAATACGCCGAGCACGTGGAGGGTGAACGCCGCCTATTCATGCGGGGCGCCTCCCGCGTCGTATCGACCGAGGAGCAGCCCGACGCCGTCCGCGTGGCGGTCGAGAACATGCTGACCGGAGAGATCGAGGCGACGGCGGTCGACGCCGTCGTCTACGCGACGGGGTTCACCCCGACGAATCTCGGCGACCTCCTCGGCGACCTCGTCGAACCGGGTGAGCTCACTGGTGGCGTGGACCGCGACTACCGGGTCGCCACCACCCGTCCACTCAGCGGTGGGGTCTACACGCAGGGCAGCACCGAGCAAACCCACGGGCTGACGTCGTCGCTTCTGTCGAACATCGCGATCCGTTCGGGCGAGATCCTGCAGTCCGTCGTGTCCGCGCGAACTCTGTCGTACTCGTATTCGGCCTGAATGAGCCGCACTGCACAAGACCCCCGCTGTACAGACCCGCAGTCGACACCAGCCCGCACGAGGAGCACAGCCATGCCACGCACCGTCCGCCAGAAGTCCTTCTACAGTCCCGCGATCCGTGAGATCGAGGTCGTCGACGCCTACGACGTAACGCCGGGGATGCGGCGGATCGTATTCGGCGGCGACCAGTTGCGCGGCTACACGACCGGTGACGGCATCGACGTCCCCGGGTTCCGCAGCGACGAGTTCGACGACGCCGTGCGCTTCATCTTCCCCTCGCCCGGCGAGAGCGAACCAGCGCTGCCGGTGCAGGGCGACGGTGAACTCATTCACCCGCAGGATCGGCGTCCGATGGTCCGTGCCTACACGGTGCGCTACTGGGACCCGGAGGCCGCGCGGCTCGTCGTCGACTTCGTCCACCACGGAACCGGCATCGCGTCGACCTGGGCGGTGCGCTGCGGAGTCGGCGACCACGCCCACATCGTCGGACCGCATGTCACCGACGCACACCCGGAGAATATTGATCACATGCTGATCGCGGGCGACGAGACAGCGTTGCCTGCCATCGGTCGCTGGCTCGAAGACCACCAGACCGGGCAGCCTGCCACCGTCATCGTCGAGGTCCGTGCCGCGGAGGACCGGCAGGAGCTTCCCGTCGGTCCCGACGTCGACCTGCGATGGCTCGTTCGCGACGGTGCGCCGGGCGGTACGACGACACTGATGCTCGACGAGATCACCGGCATGGACTGGCCGAACGGTGTCGTCTACGCCTGGGTGTCGGGGGAGACGTTGAGCCTCAAGCCGATCCGCCGACACCTCGTCGAAGAGCGAGGCGTCCCGAAGAACCATCTCGAAGTGGCAGGTTACTGGCGTATCGAGACGGTTCCGACGCTCGCCGAGGACCCGGCGCTGCCGGACGCGTCGGAGGAGTGGGCAGAAGACAAGTTCCATGAGATGGCCGAACTCCTCCCGCCGATCGCACTGCGCGTAGCGGTGACGCTCGACGTTCCCGAACAGTTGTCTCGCGGTGTCACCCGTCTCGCCGACCTCGCCGAGGCGACCGGGACGGACGCAGCGGCGCTCGGCAAGTTCCTGCGATACCTCATTACCGCCGAACTGTTAGAACTCGACGGTGAGCACTATCGGCTGACCAACCTGGGCGAGCAGCTCACAGACGACTATTACGCCAAGGATCTCGATCTGGAGAGCCCCGAATCACTCGCCGAACGCGCCCTGTTCGGGTTGGCCGACGCGATCCGCACCGGCGGCTCGGTCTACCGTGACATGTTCGGCGTCGGATACCGCGAGCTTCTCGGCGCGCACGCCGCTGGACGCCGCTACTTCACCGACGCCGACGACTTCGCGAACTACATTGCGCCCACCCTGGTGACGACGGACGTGTTCGACGGTCTCGAGCATGTCGTCGTGCACGCCGACGGTGCGACCACCTATGCGATGAGGCTCGCCGAGGTCTTTGGCGATCTGCGCGTCACGATCGTCGGCATGCCTGCGCAGATCGAGCACATCCGAGCCGATCTCGGCGACGCGATCGACACCGATCCGCTGTTTGAACGGATCGACCTCGTCGGACAGTCGGTGTTCGAGGACCTGCCCGATGCGGACGGCATCCTCCTCGTATCGATGATGGACAAGAACCCAGACGCGGACGCCGTGCACCTGCTGCGCCGACTCGGCGGAGTCGGAGCCCGACTCATCGTCGTCGAGGAACCGATGCAGGAGAACCAGATCAGCGACCACGACACCATGGCGGATCTGACCAACCTCACCGTTTACGGCTCCGGGTTCCGTACCGACGCCGAGCATCGTGAACTGTTCTCCCAAGCCGGTCTGCAGGTCGCGACGGCACAGCACATCTACTGCGGCGAGACGGTCTACACGCTCGCCTGAGTAATCACCCTCCCAGGAGCCACCATCATGGACGGTGTCATCCCGTCATCGACGTCCCAGCCCGACGTCCTGCTTCCGGCCACCGCCGCACAGCGCGGTCTCTGGTTGAGCGCTTCGCTCGTCGACGCGGCGAGTGTCAGCCACGTCGTAGCGGACGCATGGGTTCTGCCGACTTCCCCCGACGGTGGACTGCAGGCGGTCGCCGACGCCTTCTCGCAGGCGATCGGCGAGGCCGACATGCTGTCGGCACGGTTCGACGTCGCCGATGAGGACGTGGTCTGCGAGATCGGTTCGCACACCGTCGATCAGATCGTGCAGCACGACCTGAGCTCCCACGCCGACCCCGGGGGAGCGGCCCTTGATTTCGTGGACCGCTGGTGGCCGCGACCGATCGATCCCGCCGTCGATCCGTGTTTCGAGGCCATTGCTCTGGACCTCGGCACGTCCGGTGTGATGATCGCGGCGCGCGCCCACCACATCGTCGTCGATGCGCACGCTCTTGGACTGATCGGGCGTCGGGCCGCGCAGATACATGAGCATTCGTCGGCGACTACGCGCGGCCGCTACGGTTCACCTGCCGCTGTCGTCGCGGAGGAAGGCGACTATCTGGCCTCCGGCGAGGCGGAGGCAGACGCCGCATTCTGGCGCGAGTATCTCGCCGACGCCGACGCCGACGCCGCCGCGTCGATCACCGGTCGCCTGCATCGATCCGGTTCCGCCGCGCGCGTCAGGTCGACGTCACGGACCGTCGAGGCGTCCGGTGTGTCGGCGATCGGCGCCGAAGCCGGGGCGACGTGGGTCGAGGCCGTGATCGCCGCGGTGTCCGCGCACGCATCGTCGGTGATGGCGCGCACTGACGTCACGATAGGCCTTCCGTTCGCCAATAGGATGCGGTCGGCGGCCCTGACCGTCCCGACGACGACCGTCAACGTGGTGCCGCTCGTCTTGCAGCTCGGCCCCTGGATCTCGCCCGTCGAGGCGACTCGCGCAGTCGCCGAAGGTGTCGACCGAGTGCGTCCCCACGTGCGGACACGCGGCGAGGGCATGCGATCGGGCCTGTGGATCAACGTCAAACCGGCGGGAAACGGCTACCGGTTCGGGGAACTGTCCGGGCACACGGTCTCGTTCGCGCGTGGACCAGTCGACGACCTGTCGGTCACCGTCGAACGGAGCAACGAGACGCTGACACTCCTCGTCGACGCCGATGCGGACCGCTACGACGAACATCGGCTCGCGGAGATTGCAGACGATCTCGTCCGGTTCGTCGACGCCTTCACCCGCCGCACCGGCCGGCCGTTGGCGATGCTGCCCGCCCGCACGTGGCCTACGATCTACGGATCGGTCGACCCCGGGCTGGCCCCCGGCACCGACATCGGAACACAGATCGTCGCCACGGCCCGGCGGTCCCCGAACGCGGTCGCCGTCGAGGCGGGCGGAGACGTCGCCACGTTCAGTGAGGTCCTCGTATCGGCTGAGACGATCGCATCGGCGCTCGTCGACCGCGGCGTCGGACCGGAGACCGTCGTCGCCGTCGCGATCCCTCGAGGGCCGAGACTGGTTGAAGCGATCGTCGGCGTCCTCCTCGCAGGCGGTGTCGTCGCACCGGTCGACCCGGACTACCCTACGGACCGCATCGCGATGATCATCGAGGACGCCCGACCGCGGGTCGTGATCGTCGACGCGGAGACGCCGACCCCGGTGCTCGACGCAGCCGGAGGCCTCGCGGTCCGGGCGGCCGACCTCACCGGGTCGGGTCCGTCGCCGCACCCGACGGTGTCCCCGGACAATGCCGCCTACCTGATCTTCACATCGGGGTCGACGGGCCGGCCGAAGGGCGTCGTCGTCTCACACCGAGCGATCGAGAACCTTATCTGGTGGCGCCAGGCCGAGTTCGGTCTCGCGCCCGGGGAGCGCCTACTGCAGAAGACGTCACCGGGCTTCGATCCGTTCGTCCCCGAGATCCTGTGGCCGCTCGTCGTCGGCGGCCGGATCATCATGTGTCCACCGGGAATCGACCGAGACCTCGACCGATTCGCCCAGTTCTTGGCCCGCACCCCCGTCGAGTTCGTAGAACTCGTGCCCTCGGTCGTCTCGGTGCTCCTCGAGACGGGAACGGGGCCCGCACACGGATCGATCCGCACCGTGTCGGCGGGTGGCGAAGCGCTGGACGCCGCGCTCGCGCGACGCGTCCGCGATACGTGGGGGGCCGACGTCGTCAACACCTACGGCCCAGCAGAAGCCGCCGTCGAAGTGACTGCCGAACGCGTGACGGACCGGACACGGGGGACGAGCGTGCCGATCGGCTCACCGATCCCGAATACGACGGCGCACGTCCTCGACGCCTGGTTCAGACCGGTCGGTCCCGGTGAGGTCGGTGAGCTCTATCTCGGGGGAGTGCAACTCGCCCGGGGCTACGCCGGACGCGCCGACCTGTCGTCGGCGCGCTTCGTCGCCGACCCCTTCGACGCGGCGGGTGGACGTCTGTACCGCACCGGCGACCTCGTGAGGCGCCCGGACGACGACAGCACCTGCGGTCTGACATTCGTGTCGCGCAACGACACTCAGATCAAGATCCGCGGACACCGCGTGGAGCCGGGCGAGGTCGAGGCGCTTCTGTCCGCGATCGACGGAGTCTCGGCCGCCGCAGTCGTCGCTGACCGGCGCGACGGAGAGCACGTCCTCGCCGCGTTCGTCGCCCCGCGACGGGGGACGAGGCTGCGGCCAGTCGACGTGCGGTCGGCCGTCTCCGCCGCAGCACCGTCGCATTTCGTTCCCGCGACGGTGACCGTCCTCGACGCGCTCCCGGTGACGCCGAGCGGAAAACTCGACCGCCGAGCACTCGCCACACGCAAACGACCTGTCGTCGAGACCGTCGATGTCGACCGCCGGGCCTGGACGCACACGCAGCGGACGGTCGCCGACCGCGTCGAAGAACTTCTCGGAGTTCAGGTCACCGACCTGTCCGATGACTTCTTCGGGCTCGGCGGGGACAGCATCGCGGCGCTGCGCCTCGTGTCACGGTGTCGAAGGGACGGGCTGGTGCTCACCACGGGCGACGTCTTCGCAGCAGGCGCCCTCCGCGTCATCGCAGAACTCGCCAGGCCCGCCGCCGACGTCGTCGTAGCGACCCAGACCGAATCAGTCGGAACCGTCGAACCGATCCCCGTGATGGCCGAGGTCCTCGACGCTGACGGACCGTGGACCGTCGGGTACGGCCAATCGATGATGGTTCGCCTGCCCGAGCGGGTCGACGTCGCGTGTTTCCACGCGGCGTGCCGCGCCGTCATCCGGGCGCATCCCGCACTGTACATGCGCGTGGGACAGACCCTGGAGATCGACCCGCTCGACGACGGCGACGACCTCGATCGGTGGATCGGCGTCGACAGCGGATCACCGGAGGACATCGGGGAGCGCTGCTATCGGGCCCTCGACCCCAGCGCCGGGGTCCTCGCGCGATTCGTCCATGTGACCGCCCCCGCTCATCCGACAGCCGTCGCAGTGATCGCCGTCCATCACCTGGCGGTCGACGCCGTCTCCTGGTCGATCATCGTCGACGATCTGCGGGAAGCCTGCACTCGGATCGTTTCGGGGCGGGAACCCGGTGTCGCCGCCGAGCCGGTGCCGCTGCGCGCGTGGGGTGCAGCCCTCCGGGACGCGGCGCTCGGCGGAGCGCTCGATTCGCAGATCCCGTTCTGGCAGGAGACGCTCGCACCGTCCGACGGGGTGCTGCGAGCCCGTGCACTCGATGCCGGACGTGACACCGTCGCCGACGCGACTGACCTGGACATCATCGTCGACGCCGCCGACACCGCGGCGATCAGCGCGGCCGCCGCCGCGATCTCTGGGACGGTCGCCGACGTGCTCGCCGCCGCGCTCGCGCTCGCACTTGACGCGGAGTCCGTCGTCATCGACATGGAAGGCCACGGTCGTGAGCCGGGGTCTCACTTGATCGGTGCCGACGCCGACCTGTCGCGGACAGTCGGGTGGTTCACCACGGTCTACCCCGTACGCCTGACGTGTGCGGGCACGACGTCCACCGACCGGCTCCTCAAGACCGCGAAAGAGCAGATCCGCGCCGTTCCCGACCGTGGTGTCGGTTTCGGTGCGCTGTACGCACATCGGGACGACACCGGTCTGGCAGACGCCGCAGACCGTCAGATCCTCCTCAACTATCTCGGCCGATCCGGTGGATCCGAGACACCCGGAGACTGGACCGCGCAGCCCGCGCCCGGACGCGACGGCGTCGGCACCCTGGGGGTCAGCTCCGACCCAGGCATGCCGCTCACGCACCACCTGCAGATCAACGCGGCCACGACGCAGACAGGCGAGCTGACCGCTCAGTGGCGGTTCGCGTCGACAGCCGTCGACGGTGACATGATCCGTGCGCTCGCCGAGCGATGGCGGACCGCGCTCGCCGACATCGCGAAACAACAGCGAGCAGGCCGTATCGGCGGACCGACCCCGTCCGACGTCGTCGCCGGCGTGACACTCGACGACCTCGACTTGTTCGCGGCCGAGCGCGCCGTCCGCGATGTGCTTCCGGCGACACCCCTGCAGCAGGGGCTCCTGTTCGAGGCGACCTTCGCCGCCGACGCCGACGACCACTACGTCGTCCAGATGCTGCTGGAAGCGCCGGACCGTATCGATGTCGATCGTCTCCGGCGGGCGGCGGACCGACTGATCGCACGACACCCGCACCTCGGGGCCGCGATGCGCACGACGGGCGCGGGCGTACCGGTCGCCGTCGTCCCGGCAGACGTCGGTGTACCCGTCGAGCATGTAGCGGTCGATGCACCCGGTAACGGATTCGAGCAGATATGGGACGACCTCGTCGACGCTGACCGGCGCCTCGAGTTCTCCCTCGACGCACCACCACTCCTGCGGCTGACAGTCGTCGACGTACCGGGAGCGGGTTCGCGAATCGTCCTGACACACCACCACCTCATCCTCGACGGCTGGTCGTCGCCGCTGCTGCTGCGCGAACTGTTCAACGGTTACACCGGCGAAATCGATGTGTCTGGGACGACAGCAGGCCGAGACATGGCCGACTATCTGCGCGTCCTGCACATGCGGACGACGGACCCCGTCGCCGTCGCCGCCGACGCCGAACGCTGGCGAACCGCCCTTGCCGATCTGCCGGCGCCGACACGGCTCACCGACGGAAGCGAGCCGGCGACCGGATCCCACGATGTCGAGACGGTAATCGACGCGGACGGGTCGGCGGGCCTCGTCGCTGCCGCCCGATCCGCGGGTCTCACCGTGAACACCATGTTCCAGACGGCGTGGGCCACGGTCCTCGCCTCCCGTACCGGGCAGGCGGACGTCGTCTTCGGCACCTCGGTCTCGGGACGAGACGTCGACGTGCACGGCGTCGAGTCGGTCATCGGTCTCCTCATCAACACGGTGCCTGTCCGCATCACCCTCGATCCGAGCGAACCGGCGCGCACGCTGTGCTCGCGCGTTCAGCGGGAGCAGGCGGCGATGGCGGACGTCCATCACGTCCCGCTGCCAGCCGTCCACCGGGCAGTCGGCGGCTCCGAGCTGTTCGACACGCTCCTCGTGTTCGAGAACTACTCCGAAGAGCCACTCCCCGGAGGCGTCGTCGTCACCGGCGTCCGGGACTCGACCGGGTATCCGGTCACCGTCATCGTGATTCCGGGAGCGACGACCCGGATCGTCCTCAAACACCACGACGGCGTCTCCGCGTCGATGGCGCGAGGACTTCTCGACGGACTAGTTTCCGCGGTGACCACGCTCGCTCGGCTGCCTGAGTGCCCGACGTCCGCGATCCCCGCAGCGGCCGACGACGAACAGATGCACGGCGGACCCGCAGTGTTCGACGGCCGCACCGTCGTCGATCTGTTCGACGAGTCCGTCGCGATGAACTCCGGTCAGCGCGCGGTGATCGTCGACGACGGCGCCCACGGAACGGCGGCGACGCTGTCGTTCACCGAGCACTCCGACGACATCACGCGTCTGGCACGCGATCTGATCGCGTGCGATGTGGGCCCGGAGAGCGTCGTCGCGGTACTGCTGCCGCGCGGTCTCGACCTGCTGCAGTCGGTGTGGGCCGTCGTCTGCGCGGGCGGAGCGTATCTCCCCGTCGACCCGGATTTCCCGCACGATCGGGTGACCGGAATGCTCGACGACGCCGGTGCGACTCACGTCCTCACGCGTTCGGACGTTCTCGCCGGCACCCGGCTCGACACCGCGCTCGGATCCCGGGGAGTCGATGTCGTGGAACTCGACCGACCCGATGTGCTCGCGCGCATTTCCGGACGTGCGGCGGGCCGAGTCGCCGACGACGAACGGATCGCGGCGCTGCGCGGAGACCACCCGATGTACGTCCTGTTCACCTCGGGATCGACGGGACGACCCAAGGGCGTCGTCATCTCGCATGCGGCCGCCGCGAACCGCCTCATGTGGGCGCAGCAGACATACGGGCTGACCCCCTCCGACGTCGTCGTGCAGAAGACGCCTTCGACATTCGACGTGTCGGTGTGGGAGCTCTTCTGGCCGGCGCTCGCCGGTGCCGCGACCCTGGTGATCGGACCAGACGCGCACAAAGACGCTGCATATCTCGCCGACGCCTTCGATAGGCACCGCGTGAGTACCGCGCACTTCGTTCCGACGATGCTCGCCGCGTTCCTGCTCAACCCGACCGCGCGGGAAGCGCGCGACGTCCTCAACGGAATGCGCGTCCTGTGCAGCGGGGAGGCACTGCCGCGGTCGGTGGCGGCCGCAGCAGCGGCCCGGGGCGCAGACGTGCACAATCTGTACGGGCCGACAGAAGCGGCGATCGACGTCACCGCGTGCCGAGTCGACGCTGGAGACGGCCCGGTTCCCATCGGTGCGCCGGTCGCCGGAGCCATACTCCACATCCTCGATCAGTGGCTGCGGCCGGTACCGCGGGGCGTGGTCGGCGAACTGTATCTCGGCGGAGTCCAGATCGCTCGCGGGTACGCCTCGCGTATGTCACTTACAGCGATCCGGTTCGTCGCCGACCCGACCGGAGGCGGTCGGCGCCTCTATCGGACCGGAGACCTCGTCCGCCGCGACCACCGCGGCGCCCTGCACTACGTGGGGCGCAGCGACTTCCAGGTGAAGATCCGCGGGCAGCGCATCGAACCCGGGGAGGTGGAGACCGCGCTCGCCGCCCTCGACGGGGTGCGCACCTGCGTAGTCGTCGCGCGCGATCTCGGACACGGTGCGCAGCTCGTCGGCTATCTCACCGGCGATGCGATCACCGCAGACGGCGTCCGCGCGCAGGCGGAGGAGGCTCTGCCCGCCCACCTGGTCCCGACGCACCTGGTGATCCTCGACGAGCTTCCGGTCACGCCGAACGGAAAGATCGATCGGCGGGCTCTGCCCGAACCCCTGATCACCGCCACCGTAGACGGGCGTGCGCCGCAGACATCCGTCGAACAGGTCCTCGTCGACGTCGTCGCCGGGGTGCTCGGTCTGCAGATGCCGGTGTCGGTCGACGACGACTTCTTCGCACTCGGCGGCGACAGCATCGTCTCCATCCAACTCGTGGCGCGGGCACGCGCGGCAGGCATGGACTTCGATCCGCGCGACGTGTTCGAAGCGCGCACCGTCGCGGCGCTCGCCACGCGAGTCCGGGTCACCGGATCCCGAACGACCACCTCGACCGTCGACCGATACGGCTCGGTGCCCGCATCGCCGATCGCGCGGGCCGCCGTCCGCCGCGCGGGGTTCGAACGGTTCGTCCAGCTGCGCGTGCTCTCTGCACCGGCGGGGACGACCGTCGACGACGTCCGCGCGGCACTCGCCGCGCTCGTGTCGTCACACGAGGTGCTCGGTGCCCGGCTGGCCACCGACGGCGCCCTCGAGATTCCGCCCAATCCCGTCGGCCCCGTGCCGGTCAACGTGGGAGAGCCACTCGGGACTCTCGCCCTCGCAGGCCTCGATCCCGCCGACATCGAAGATGCGATCGACGACGTGTTCGCTCGAATTGATCCAAAGGGCGGCGTCATGCTCGCCGCCCACTGGTGGCCGTGCGGCGATTCGGGGCGCCTGCTGCTCGTCGCGCACCACCTCGTCGTGGACGCGTACTCGTGGCGGGTCCTGCTCGATGACCTGCGCGCGCTGGTCGGCGGCCACGACCCGGAACCCGCGGCGACGTCGTACCGGGAGTGGATGACCGAGCTGCGCCCGGCACTGACCGCTCAGTCTGATCACACAGAGTCCGATCCGGAGCCGCTGACCGACACCGTCCGCACGGCCCATCTGCGCACGGTCGAGGTCGACGTCGAGTCGACCGATGTCCTCCTGTATCGTCCCGCACCCGCCTATCGGGCCACCACACAGGATGTGCTCGTCGCAGCGGTCATGGCCGCGCTCGGTGCGGCCGGACACGAGCTCGACGTCGACGTCGAAGACCACGGGCGTGCCCACGGCGACTGGGACCTGTCCCGAACCGTCGGCTGGTTCACGACAGTGATCGGGCTGAGGCTCGATGCGGCCGACCGCTCACCGGGCGATCTGCTGCGTGCGGTCAAAGAGGCTCGCCTCGGCGTCGACCACAACGGTGCGGGTCTGCGGTCTCATCGGGCCGCCGGGGTTCTCGTCAACTATCTCGGCAACGACACCGCTGCACCGGCGGCCGTCGATCCAGCGATGTCGTGGCAGACTGCGGCCGAGACGGCGGCGGTCGCTGCGATCGCGGAGTCGATGGCAGCGGACCTGCAACTGAGCCACCGCATCCAGCTCGACGTCGAACTGGTCGAGCACACGGACGGACCGTGTCTGCACGCCCAGTGGCGCGTCGCACAGAGCGTTCCGACCGCCGACGTCGACGCATTCGTCGCCACCTGGCGGCAGGGGATCGACGCACTTGTCGCGCACCTGTCATCCGACGACTCCGGCGGGCTCACCCCGTCAGACACCCTTGTATCCATTTCGCAAGCCGAACTCGACGATCTCGTCGACTTCGATCTGGAGGATCTGTGACCACCACCGCCACTACAGCGCCGAAGGTCGTCGACCTGTGGCCTATGTCGCCGCTGCAGCAGGGGCTCTACTACCTGGCACGCAGCGCGGACAGTGGAACGGACCCGTACGTGGTACAGCTGACGGTCGACCTGCGCGGAGATCTTGACGTCGGTCGGCTCCGAACAGCCGCGGCGTCCTTGGCAGACCGCCACCCGGCGCTGCGCGGTGCGTTCCGGCAGCGGGCGTCAGGGGAGCCCGTCGTCATGGTCCTCGACCGCATCGCTCCGGACGTAGACATCGTCGACCTGCGTTCGTCGGCGGACGTCGAGCAGTCCTGGACCGCACTCGTCGACGCGGACCACCGTCGAGGATTCGCCGTCGGCAGGCCGCCGCTCGTCAGATTCACGGTGGCAGCGATCGCCGACCGGCATCACCGTCTGCTGATCACAAACCACCATCTGATCTGGGACGGCTGGTCGACGCCCATCGTCGTCGGCGATCTGTTCCGCCTGTATGCCGGCGAGACTCTCGCACCCGCACCCAGTTACCGCAACTACGTCTCCTGGCTGGCGTCGGCGGACGACGCCGCGATCAACCGGTGGGTCGAGTATCTCGCCGGCCTGTCCGGTCCGACACGGCTCGCCGAGCCGACGAGGGGCGATCGCGAGCCGATCACCGTCCGCGAGCGGTTGGACGTCGCAGCGCACTCGCGACTCACCGCGCTCGCACGCAAGGCCGGTGTCACCCTCAACACGCTCGTGCAGTCAGCGTGGGCGCTCACGGTGTCGGCTCTCACCGGGTCCGACGACGTCGTGTTCGGAGCGGTCGTCTCCGGTCGCCCCGCCGACCTGCCCGAGGTGGAGTCGACGGTCGGTCTGTTCATCAACACGGTCCCGGTGCGCGTACGTCTGGACCCGTCCGCGAACGTCGGAACACTGCTGCGGTCGGTGTCAACCGACCAGGCGTCACTGCTGACGTCCCATCACATCGCCCTGCACGACGTGCAGGCGAGGACGGGGCTCGGCGCCCTGTTCGACACCCTCGTCGTGTTCGAGAACTATCCGCTCGACGATTCCGCATTGGCCGCACTCGGCGAATCGGCGGGACTCGACCTCGAGATCACCCCGGGCCGTAACGAGACCGACTACTCGGTCGTCCTGACAGTCACACCGGAGCCGACCGGCGAACTCGACGTCGCCGTGGAACTCGGCGCCGCCGCCGGGCCAGTCGCCGCACAGGCGCCCGCCGTCCTCTTCGCGATC
Organism: Gordonia sp. (in: high G+C Gram-positive bacteria); assembly: GCF_052106715.1. NCBI lineage: Bacteria > Bacillati > Actinomycetota > Actinomycetes > Mycobacteriales > Gordoniaceae > Gordonia > Gordonia sp. (in: high G+C Gram-positive bacteria). The sequence continues at coordinate 131,901 of NZ_JBQEDL010000006.1, read as the reverse complement.
CTGTCGGCGTTTGCGAACGGCGCGGACACCCGCCTCGCAGACATCGCGGTCGCCTCGGCCCCGCCGCGGTCGGCGGCGAGTCCGCTCGACGCGCCCGATACCGTCGACGGGGTGCTCTCAGCCGCGCGCGCCGCCGCCGCGACACATCCCGGGCCCGTTGCGGTCGAGGGGCCGGACCGCTCGCTGACCCGCGCCGAACTCTGGGCGGAGGTCGACTCGCTCGTCGATCGTCTCCTCGCCGCAGGCGCCGGACCGGACGTCCGGGTGGCGATCGTTCTCGAACGACGCGTCGCCCTCATCACCGCACTCCTCGCGATCGTCCGTGCCGGCGCGGTCCCGATGCCCGTCGACCCCGACTACCCGGCCAACCGGATCGCCACCATGATCGAGGACGGTCGTCCGGCGATCGCCGTCGCCTCAGCAGTCACAACCGGACTTCTGCGCGGCACCGACATCACGGTCCTCGACGTGGACAGTCCCGCCCAGAGCGCACCCACGAGGACCGGATCGGTCGTGCAGCCGCAGCCCGATCACGGCGCCTACCTGCTGTTCACCTCTGGATCGACAGGTCGACCTAAACCCGTGATGGCTACCCAGCGGGGTCTGGCGGCCCGGCTGTCGTGGGACCTGTACACCACATCGACCGACCGAGTCCGTATCGCCAAGAGTTCGCCGAGTTTCGTCGACGGTCTCACCGAGATCCTGACTGCGGTCGCATCTGCGATGACGGTGGTCGTCGCCGACGACACCGCACGACGTAGCCCGGCAGCGCTCGCACAGATGCTGAGCGATCGGAGCGTCGACCGTTTCGGCGCGGTTCCCACACTGCTCGAAGCCCTCGCCGCCGAACTTCCCGGCCTGCGAGACGCGAACACCCCCGATGTCTGGGTGTCGAGCGGCGAAGCGCTCCGCGCCGATGTCGCCGCACGTCTCCTCGCGCTCGCTCCGGGAGCGAGCATCGTCAACTCGTACGGATCGTCAGAGGTCGCCGGCGACGTCACCGTCTTCACCGTGCACGCCGACACGCTCGGATCGAGCGGCGCCATACCGATCGGCGACACCGTGCCCGGGACATCGGTCGCTGTCCTCGACGCATGGCTGCGCCCCGTCGTCGACGGGGTCGTCGGAGAGCTCTACGTCTCGGGCCCCCAACTCGCGCGAGGCTATCCGGGAGCGGCGGGGGAGACGGCTGCGCGCTTCGTCGCCGACCCTTCGGGTACCGGGACACGCCTGTACCGGACGGGAGATCTCGTCCACCGGGACGTGTCGGGTGCCCTGGTCCACGACGGTCGAGCAGACGGCCAGTTGTCGATCCGCGGATTCCGCGTCGAACCGGGGGAGGTGGAGGCCGCGCTCCTGGGACAGTCCGGCGTGCGCGCGGCAGCTGTCACCGTGGCGCGAGTCGGCTCGTCGGACGCCCTCGCAGCCTTCGTCGTGGCAGGGCCCGACGCCGTCGACACGTCCGGCGTCCGCCGTCGCCTCGCGGCCGTTCTCCCCGCGCATCTCGTGCCGACCGTCGTGATGCAGGTCGAGACGATCCCGCTCTCACCGAACGGGAAGATCGACCGGCGCGCGCTCGCCGCACTGCCGGTCGCCGCAACAGATCGGTCGACCGATCGGAGAGCACCCGAGACCGACGTAGAGGAGGCGGTCGCGTCGGCGGTCGAGGACCTCCTCGACGTCGACCAACCAGGAATGGGCGACGATCTTCTTGCTCTCGGCGGACACTCGTTGACCGCAGCACGACTCACCGCGCGTCTGACTCGCGAACTCGGCGTGTCGATCGGAGTGAGGGAGGCGTTCGACCACCCGGTCCTCGGCGACTTGGCCAGGCGCATCGACGACCTGCTCGTCGACGGAGACTCCGCGACAGGACTAACGGCGCTTACCGAACGCCCGGACAGGCCCGCCCTGTCTGCGGCACAGGAACGCATGTGGTTCCTCCACGAGCTCGGGGGACCGGACTCGGTGTACACGATTCGATTCGCGGTCGCCGTACCCGGCACCGTCGACTACCGCGCACTCGGCTCAGCGTTCGTCGCAGTGCTCGACCGCCACGAAGTCCTCCGTACCGTCTACGTGGCGGCCGATGACGAGACCCACGCGTGGCAGCGCGTGCTCTCCGTCGGCGACCTCCCCGACGCAGAGCGCTCTCTACACGTCGTCGATGTCGACGAGGCCGACCCCGCGGTCGTCGACTTGGCGAGCGGTGACAATCCGGCGGGAGCAGCGATCTCCGCCGCCGGGTCGCATGCGTTCGCGATCGACGCCCACATCCCCATCCGTCTCACACTCGTCCGCGGAGCCGACGGCCACAGCGTGATCGTGGCGGCCGTCCACCACATCGCCGCCGACGAGTGGTCGGCACCGCTGCTGTTCGCCGATCTGTCGGCCGCCTACGACGCAGCCGTGAGCGGTAGGAGCCCCGACCGCCGTCCACTGCCGATCCAGTACGTCGACTACGCAGCGGCGCCAGTCGCAGACGACGGCCTCGACCGGTGGACACGGCGGCTGACCGGAGCTCCGGACGAACTGCAGACCCCGCGCGACCGACCGCGACCGGCGATCCCCGACCAGGTCGGTGCCAGTGTCTCGTTCACCGTCGACACCGCGCAGACGTCGGGACTGAGGTCACTCGCGCGCCGCACCGGCGCGTCGATGTTCGTCCTCTCGCACGTTGTGACCGCTGTGACACTCGCACAGCTCGGCGCCGGTGAGGACATCGTGCTGGGCACCCCCGTCGCGGGGCGCGTGGACGACGCCGTCGCCGATCTCGTCGGACTGTTCGTCAACACCCTCGTACTGCGGACGCCGGTCGCGGCGTCGGCGACCCTCGGCGAGATCGTCGCTGACGTCCGCGACGTCGACCTCGATGCACTCGCCGACCAGTCGACGCCGTTCGAACGGCTCGTCGACGAACTGGCACCGACCCGGTCACTGGCGCGGAACCCGCTGTTCCAGAACATGATCGCCTACCGTGCACCCGGTCGGACGCCGACATTCGCCGGTCTGCCGACCGCCGCGATCGACCACCCGGCCGACCGCGTCCAATTCGACCTGTCCACCACGGTCCTCGACGACGGCGACCGACTCACGGTGCGCATCGACTACGCGGTGGAACTCTTCGACGAGGCCACCGTCGAACGGATCGCCGCACAGTGGCGGTCCGTCGCGCGGGCCCTCGCCACCGACCCGTCGACGCGCGTCAGAGACCTGCCTGCCGTCACCGGGTCCGACCGGGACCTCGTCACCGGCACCTGGGCGCGAGGTGCCGACAGTGATTCGCCCGACAACCTCGTCGGCGCGGTCGACACAGTCGCGTCCACCGCCCCCGACGCATCGGCGATCGTCGTCGCGGAGACCGGTGAGCATGTGACGTACTCCGACCTCGCTCGGCGGGCAAACCGGCTCGCCCGCCACCTGATCGCCGCGGGCGCCGGACCCGACGACCGGATCGTCGTCGTCGCAGACAGGACTGTCGACACGATCGTGACGATCATGGGCGTTACCGCGTCCGGTGCCGCCTTCGTACCCGCCGACCCCGGCCAAGGCACCGACCGACTCGCCGCGATCGTCGACGTCGCCGACCCTCTGTTCGTGTTCGCAGGTCCGGGGAACACCGCCGTGGACCGTTCCGATCCGCGTACCGTCGCGATCGCAGACCTTCCACTCGACGATCTCTCCGACCTCCGCATCGACGACACGGAGAGGCGTGCACCCGTTCGGGGTGACCACACCTGCTACGTCACCTTCACTTCGGGATCCACCGGCGTCCCGAAGGGAGTCGTCGTTTCGCACTCCGCGATCGCCAACACCGTCGCTTGGCGGCAGGCGACGTTCGCGCTCGCCCCAGGCGGCCGGCTCCTGCAGAAGACCTCGCCCGCATTCGATCCGTTCGTCCCCGAGATCCTGTGGCCGCTGTCGATCGGCGGCGTCGTCGTCCTGCCGCAAGAGGGCGCCGAACGCGACGCCGTCGAACTCGGAGCCGTGATCGCCGATCAGAACATCGTGTTCGTCGAGCTCGTCCCGTCGATGATCGCCGCGATGCTCGACGCCGGAGTACGCCTGGACGCCGTCGACGGACGCAGCGTGGAACTGTCGGCGGGTGGCGAAGCGCTGCGGCCCGACCTCGTCGTCGCAGTCACTCGAGCGTGGGACGTCCACCTGTGGAACACCTATGGACCCGCCGAGGCGGCCGTCGAGATGACGGCGGCCGACCTGACCGGACACGGTGACGGACCCGTTCCGATCGGCACCCCGATCCCGCAGACCGCCGTGTACGTCCTCGACACGTCACTGCGCCCCGTCGCGCCCGGTGTGATCGGCGAACTCCACATCGGAGGTCGCCCGTTGGCCCGCGGATATCTCGGCGCGAGCGCCCTCACCGCCGCTCGCTTCGTCGCCGACCCGTTCGCCGACGGTGGACGGCTGTACCGGACGGGTGACCTCGTCCGATGGAACGGCTCGGGAGCCCTCGAATTCGTCGGCCGCTCGGACTTCCAACTCAAGCTCCGCGGCATGCGAGTGGAGCCTGGGGAGGTCGAGACGTTGTTGACATCCGTCGACGGCGTTCGCGCCGCGGTCGCCACGACGGTCGGCTCCGGAGCGTCGACCCGACTCGTCGCCTACGTCACCGCCGAGCGCGGACTCGACGGTTCCCGCATCCTCGCGGCCATGCGCGAGGCGACCCCGCCCGCACACCTCATACCTGCCGCAGTCCAGATGATCGACGAGTTCGTCTACTCGGCGAGCGGAAAGATCGATCGTCGTAGCCTGCCCCCGTTCGACGCCTCCGCCGCAGACGCCGACGATGACGACCCACCCCGGAACGCTGTGGAGGAAGCGGTCGCCGCAGCGATGAGCGATGTGCTGTCCGAACCTGTGACCGCCCGCACGAGCGACTTCTTCGCACTCGGCGGGCATTCACTCGTCGCGACCAGACTCGTCTCGGCTATCGGCCGCGCGACGGGCCGACGACTGAGCGTCCGTGACGTGTTCGAACAACCGACGGTCGCCGGCCTCTCTGAACTCATAAGCGGGCAAGACGTCGTCAGCGGGACCGACGCACCCGTCGCAACCGGCGCCGCGATACTCCGAGCGCCGGCCACACCAGGGCAGCGAGCACTGTGGCTCCTCGCCCAGATGGACGAGAGCACCGCCTACGAAAACCACGGTGTCTGGCACGTCGACGGCCGGCTCGACGTCGACGCTCTCCGCATCGCCGTACAGTCGCTCCTGGCCCGTCACGATGTGCTCCGTACCGTCCTCGAATGGGACGGCGACAACCTGTGGCAGCAGGTCATCGACATCCCGGATCTCGACGCATCCAGGGAGACCGTCAGCGTCGTCGAGGTCACCGACGCAGACCTCGACGATCAGATCACCCGGCTACGTTCGGAACACACCGACCTGTCCGCAGACCTCCCGATCCGAGTGCGTCTGTTGCGCACCGAGACCTGCGACGTCCTAGCCGTCTCGCTGCACCACGCGGTCACTGATGAGACGTCGACCCCGTTGATCTACACCGATCTCGGCGTCGCGTACGACGCAGCGGTGTCCGGTACCGAACCCGGATGGGGGCCGCGCCCGGCTCAGTACACCGAATACGCGCAGTTCCAGCGTGCCCGGAGCGCGGGCACCGCCGACTCCGATCTCGCCGCGGCCACCGCCGCACTCGAGGGTTTCCCGACGATCGCCGACCTGCCGTACGCATCCGAACGGCACGGTGCACCCGTCGCCTATCATTGCGTAGTCCTGCCCGCAGCTGAGGTCGCCGAGGTCCGTGCCACAGCAGCACAGGTCCGCACGACTCCGCTGATGGTGCTCCAGTACGCGGTTGCCGCCGCGATCGATGCGATCGGCGCAGGTCCTCGGATCGCACTCGGAACACCCGTCACCCTGCGCGACGACGAAGCGTTCGCCGACACTGTCGGGTACTTCGTCAACACCGTCGTCCTCCGCAGTGATGTGACCGATCGCCCGTCCTTCCTCGGCGCCGCCGACGCACTCCGCGCGGAGACCCTCAGCGCATTCGACCGCCGACACGTGCCGTTCGGCGACGTCGTCGATCGTGTCAACCCGGCACGGCCCGACGGGGTGTCGCCGATATTCCAGGTGATGATCGCGCACCTCGACGACACGTCCGCACAGACCGTGTCGCTCGGCGAGCACCGACTCACACCATTGCGGGAGGTGGCGCGCGACGCCATCACAGACATCGTGGTGTCGGTCAGCGAACAACCGGACGGGTCCTGGGAGATCGGGGTCGATGTCCCGGACGGGCTCTTCGACCAGGCGACCGTCGACGCCCTCGTCGCGACCACCGCAGGCGTCATCGCCCTCATCGGGCGCATCCCCGATCTGCCGCTCGACCGGGCGGTCGCCCTCGCGCGGCGTGCTGGTGAGATCGATGCGGACGACTCGGTGTCGCAGGATGTCGGCGGCACTCCGGTCTGGCGGGCTGCGCGCAGCGTCCCCGAGGCAGCCGACCACGACGTCGACGCGGTCGTAGCCGCTGTGCTTGGCGCGATCG